>JANXSD010000030.1 GCA_025352785.1 Bacteroidota bacterium | reverse complement strand
TATCTATTTCATGCTTTAGGAAAAAAGTTGTAACACCAGTTTTTTTCTCTCCATTCATCACTGCACGATTTATAGGAGCAGCTCCGCGGTAATCAGGAAGTAACGATCCATGCAAATTTAAAGTACCCAACTTTGGCATCGACCATAAAGCGATGGGCATCATTCGAAATGCAACTACAATTTGCAAATCAGCATTTAACGACTTTACTTCTAACAAAAAATCAGGATCAGATAATTTTATGGGTTGAAGAATTTTCAATCCATGCTTTATCGCATATTGTTTTACCTCGGACTCTTGTAATTTTTGTCCACGACCAGAAGGCTTATCAGCGACAGTGATTACTCCTACAATATCATATCCATTTTTAACCAAGATATCCAGAGAAGGTACAGCAAATTCAGGTGTACCAAGAAATATTATTTTCATTTTTCCAACTCGTTTATTTCATCCAATGCTACTAAATATCCAGCCATACATATTCCCACTCCGCCTTTAATATTATGATATTTAATAGCAAGATGTTTACCATTAATTGCAAATTTACTATTCAAATTTAAAGGATTAAGAAATGTACTATCACGTTTCATCAATAAAAAAGAACATCCATCCAAATCACGCTTATCAACTACTGTTACCATAGTAAAAACTAAGGTATCGTAATTAGAATTGACATTTACTGTATTGGAATTCTTTTGAGAAATATTACAACTTAAAAATAAAGTTAACGCAAATACTAAGATTTTGTTTTTCATGATAACGCCATTTCAGAATGATCTTTCAAATTTAAAGCTTTCCATTTACCAGATTGGAGGTACCAATAAGACAAAGCTCCCATCATTGACCAATAAATAATTTCACAAACCCAAACAACCTCCACTGGAGGATGGAAAAATTGTGTAGTTAAATAAACATATAAAAGATAAACTGCAATATTTATTAGTTCTATTATCATGGCAGCTTTTGTATTTCCAGTTCCGGAAACGGCACTTAACAATATCATACTAATCGAAAATATTACAGTACCCAAACTTATAACATAAAAGCTCCCCATTGCATCGTGAATTAATGACACATCAGAAGTGCTTAAGTTAAATAAGAATTCAGGAAATAAAACACAAAACGTAGTAGAAACCAAAACGGTTAAAAAACTGAGCGAAGTTATTTTTCTTGTTAATTGTAGTACTTCAAATTTTCGTCCTTGTCCAATAACATTACTTACCATACTATTTGTAGCTTGAGCATAACCCCAAACTGGAGTCATTAAAACCATATAAACACTGCGTACCAAATTTGAAACTGCCAGCTCTCGAGAACCAATTTTTTCAATTAACACAAAAAATAAAAACCAAGCGCCCATTGAAACTATGTGTTGCAAAACGATTGGTGCTGAAAGTTTAATGATATCAAACATTTCTGCAAAAGAAATATTTTTAAATCTGAATAGATTAAATTGTTTTAATTTTTTACTAAAGATCGTATACAAAATAGCATAGACTGCTGCAACAGCTTCAGAAATTGCTGAAGCAGTACCCACACCAAAAATTCCCATGGGAGAAAACCCCCAATGTCCTAATGTTAACATATAATTTAGCAAAACATTTAACGTCATCATTAAAATTGTTGAATACGTTATAATTCTTGTAAATGCTATTCCTGTATAAAATGAGCGAAGAGAAATTAAGATCATCATAAAAACGATTCCCCAACCTCTGGCTTTTAAGTAAACAATACAAGATTCAGCAATAGCTTGATCCTTTACGATATGATGCATTAATGTAGGCACGAAGCCATAAAAAAGAAGTTGGATACAAATTGCTGTAGCTAAAAGAATAATAAAACTATTATCATAGATTACCCCAATTTCAATCGGTTTATTTTCTCCCGCTTTGCGAGCTATTAATATTTGAGATCCAATACCAATTGCAACACCAATCATTACCATTACAAAATAGAAGACACCTCCTAATGCTGATGCAGCGAGTTCTTTCTCTCCTACTCTTGAAACAAAAGCAGTATCAGTAAAATTAATTACTGTATTTGCCATACTACTTAGCATGATAGGCCAAGCAATACGCCAAATTTCCTTATAAGATGTTTGAACCTTTAGCATTAATTCTGCAAAGGTCATAAAAAGCGACGAAGACTAAAGAATAAATGAAATCATATTTCAATAAATATGAAAAATGATTTTTCGGCTATTTGTTGGGATGAAAAACCATTTTATAATGCGCAATATTAGCTTCATAAAACAATTCACCTTCTTGATCAAAACCAGCACGTTTATACAAGTTAATAGCTGCAACTTGTGCATGCAAATAAGTATATTTATTAAAAGGGACTACGTCACTTAACACTTGATTAACTAAAAAAGAACCAGCTCCGCTATTTCTAAATGCTGGTAAAATAGCGAATCGTTCGAGCTTGATTCCCTTTTCTGTAAATCGCCAGCGGGCCGTACCCGCTGGCTGCTCTGCTACCAATAACAGATAATGCGTGCTTTCGTCCTCATGGCTATCATATTCTTCGTCTCGGGAAACCATTTGTTCATCTACAAAAACACGTTGGCGGATATCAAAAGCAATTGCTGCCTTCTCTTTATCAGAAGTACGAAATCGAATTACGTTATACATCAAGAATTATTTTCCTACAAGTATAGAATATTATTTTCAAAAAAACTATTCATTAATAACCACTAAATGATCTTGCCACTGCTGACCATTATTATCAATAACTTTAGCAATATATGCTCCTTCATGTAATAAATTTAGCGAATGAATAAAAAATTCTTTTCCTTCAGCTGGATTTCCTGACTGTTGATAAATGATTCTTCCTGCATTATCAATTAATTGAACAGAATAATCACCTTGAACTTGTTCAGGAATTTTAATAGTAAATGATTTATTTACTGCAGGATTAGGATACATGCTCAGCACAGAAGTTTTACCTAAATACACTGTTTTAATATCTGAATAGATAAATGAGC
>JANXSD010000190.1 GCA_025352785.1 Bacteroidota bacterium | reverse complement strand
CCATCCAAGCTGGTATTCCAAAAAATGCCATTCCTTCTGGGATACCTTGAGCTACATATAGTGCGATGAAATTAAAATATCGTAAAAAAGTATTTTCAGAAAGTGCAGGAATTCTTTTAGCTTGCCACTTAGGGTTTTTCATTTGTTTAACTTATCTAAAGTATATGTTAATGTGAATTTTATTTGTAATAATCGAATAATGATTTTGTAAATTCTGCTTATTTCCTTTCCGTTTTCTTATCTTATCATACGTTTAATTTATTCGACATGATATTCTTTTTGCAAATATTCGATTAATTCAGCCCCTGTATTTTTTAGCTCTTCATCGGCTTCAAGTACTCCTTTTTTTGTGCCATGCATGTAAACTGAAAAAACAGAAAGTTCCTGTAATAATTCATTATCAGTTGTTCGTAAGGAAGGGTTTTCACTTGTTCTTTTTATTTCTGCACCAACCCCTTCCATCTTTAAAAACACCGTAGGGTCGAAAATTTTAGAAGCTACTTTTTTGTATTCAGTAAATTCGGTTTCATTAACAGATTCCAGTAATCGGATTAAGGGAAACTTTTCATAATAGGTCATTATTTTATTGGAGGTACTGATGTTCTTGATAAGCCTGAAATTGCCAGAGTTTTTTAATTGTTCAAAAGTTCTACTGTTGGTTGATAATGGATATAGCCGAGGTGCAAGCCTTGCCAGATAATATATTGTACCGGTATTATTGGCAATCAGAGAAGGTGTATTTAAAAAAGTAATCAAACTATCCATCATCAAAGCACCTGTTTGCACATGTAAAATATGTAGCGATAAAACCTGTTGGTCGCTTTTCAAATCTGCTATCAGGGATTGGATATATTGCTTTTCTTTTTCATTCTCAACAATATGCTCTCGATAATTTTCAACAAGAAATCCGCAGAACACTGCAAGAAACAACATAAAGAATTCAAAAAAGAAATGCCAGAAATTTTTTCCGGGGGTTTTGTGTAAATGGTGTGCGTAGGTTTCCATAAAGAAAATTTATATTTTATTTTTTAAGTTCTACATCTAGCATCTTTACTAACGATGAATTACTATTTAATAATTCATGCATTCTAATAGTAACATACAAAGCTTGTACAGAAAATAATCTATTGTATTCAATTATAAAATTACGTTGCTCTTGCGATAAAGAAAAAGGTTGCATTTCGGGTGTATAACCATATCCTCTCTCGCTTTTATTTCTGTTCCAGAAATCATGCATGTCTTCTATCTTCCCTATTTCACCTAACTGATTATTTAAAGTAGAAATTAATCGGTCGTTGTAATTAATTAAAGAATTTATTTTAGCCTGATAATTTGCCATGCTATCTTTTAGTTCTCTGTTATCCACATAACGCATACTACCTGAACTAATCAGTTGGTCATAGGTAGGTGTGTTAATTATGATAACTTGGTTTCTCTGGCCTGCTAAAAGCAATCGACTTAAAACAGGCAATTCTTTATTCTCATTTTTTTCATAAAAAATTGTAACAATGCTATCATAAACAGGAAGCAATTTTGTAAACCCGCTATCAATTTTTAGAAATATTTTTTTATGTTGCAAAAGGTCTTCTTTGTAGGCTTCTAAATTCTGATGTAGAATTTTTGTTTCAATAAAATGTTCTCTGATATTCTCAGCAATAAAACCCATTGTTACCGCAAGAAAAATCATAAGGAATTCCAGAAAATATTCTTTATGCTTTTTAGGTTTATGATGAAAATCTGGGTGGTGATGTACCTCCATAAGTTGGTTTTAATACGATGTATTTAAAATTTTTTTAAAAATAAATTTATTCTTCTTAATTGTTTTTTCTATTCAAATAATAACAAAGTAAAAAACACAACCCTGAAGTCTAACGAATGTCAATACTTCAGGGTTGTGTTTTTTACGAATTTATAAAACTCCTTCGTCGTATGCTTTTTCGCCATGTAACGAATCATCTAATCCCATATCTTCTTCTACATCAGAAACTTTTACGGGAGTAATTTTATTGATCAGTATCAACATCAAATACGTAAAAACAAATCCGTAAATACATGCACCAATTATTGCAACGCATTGCTTAACGAAAAAATTCGAACCTCCCGCTAACAATCCATCTGCTCCAGCTGCATTCATCGCTTTAGTTGCAAAAACACCTAATAAGATTGTACCAAGACAACCCCCAATTCCGTGAACACCCCAAACATCTAATGCATCATCCCATCCCATTTTATTTTTCAAATGAACCGCAACGTAACAAATTACTCCAGCTGCAATTCCTATTAAACAGGCAGAAGGAAGAGATACAAATCCTGCAGCTGGAGTTATCGTTGCTAAACCTGCAACTGCTCCAGTAAGTAAGCCAACGAATTTTGGTTTCTTCACTAAATACCATTCAATCGCCAACCATGTTATCGCTGCAAAAGACGCTGCAATATCGGTATTCAAAAATGCTAATCCGGTAACTGCATTTACATCTAATGCGCTTCCTGCATTGAAGCCGTACCATCCAAACCATAGTAAACCAGTACCTATTGCAATCAACGGAACACTGTTGGGAACCGATTCCTTATCTCTTCTTTTTCCAACATAAATGATGGATGCTAATGCAGCGAATCCTGCAGTTGCATGAACAACAATTCCACCTGCAAAATCTAACACGCCCCACTGTGCGAGTAATCCTCCACCCCATACCATGTGCGCAAATGGATAATACACTAAGAGTTGCCACAACACTAGAAATATTAAGTATGATTTAAAAGTTACGCGATTAATAAATGCTCCTGTTATCAATGCAGGAGTGATGATGGCAAACATCATTTGATACGCCATAAAAACAAACTCTGGCAACTTTGGATTTCCTGCAAATGGAGTATTAAGATCAACACCATGCATGAACATCTTATCTAAATTACCAATGAATCCGCCTAAAGCATTCCCACTAAAACACAAGGAGTATCCACAAATAAACCACATAATAGTGGTAATTCCCATCGAAACAAAACTCTGAATCATAATTCCAAGTATGTTTCTTTTTCCTGCAAGTCCTCCATAAAAGAAAGCTAGTCCTGGTGTCATTAACATCACAAGACTAGTTGCAAGAAGCATGAAGCCAGTTATCCCTGTATCAAACATTGTATTTAGTATTACGTTAGATTTATGTTTATGATAGCAACTTTTCTTAAAAAGAAATTCCCATGTTAATCAGCATTTCCATTCTACTTGATTTTTTATTCCCATCCCAATAAAAGATCTCTTGCTTTTTATCCATCTGCAATTGTCTTCCTTCGAGTCGAATATACGAATTTTCAGTTGGTTTATATTCAAGCCCCAACGTAGCACCCCATAATTTATATCCTGTAGCTTTAAGATCCTTATCGAAAATTACCCCACCCATAAAACCTTGTAAATCAGAAAATAATTCACCTCGTGTATATAAAGCAAATTTTTCTTTCAGCTGATATTTTAATGCTAAAACACCACTGTACATCGATGCAGTTTTACTCTTGTCAGTAACATTTGAATGTTCTTGTATGCAATAATCACCACCTATTTGAATCTTTAATTTCTTGATCTGATAATTTAAAAATAAATTTTGATGAATACGCAAATGTGTAATTGAATCTCCCTGTGCAGAATCATCACCAATGTAATTACTATAACCAATGTTCCCCTTATCGCCTAATGAATATGTCACTAAAATACCTAAAGATTTTTTATCATTATTATCTTCGTAAATATTATATCCATTTAACACATACACATTTATTGACCATTTAATATTGGGTGTGTAACTTAATCGTGCACCTTCTTCAAAATAGGGTTCGTAAAAAGTATTGATGGAAACCGAACTTGCAAAATTTTCGCGTGGCAGAAGTCCTTCAGTACCAAAATGTGTTCTAAAAAATCCTGCATCTAGCCATAGCTTTTTACAAAGACGAATACCTGCATGTGCTTCCATAATATTATTGAAAGTAGACGACCAGGCACTTTTTGCAATATCACCATAATGCAATGTAACAATGCCACGAATTTTATCGGCATCGTATTGAAAAGTAACTTGCGCAGTATTTAATCCGAATTGATTACTGCGAGGTGATATAGAGGGAAACTTATGATAATTACCTGTACCTACCGAATCCGTGTAATGTGCGTAATAGGCATCTACATATCCGCTAATTTTAATTTTCGCCGTCGAGTCGCTATTCTGTGCAACGGCATTTAAAACAACAACAAATAGGAACGACGCTAACAATAGTAACCTTCTAATCATTCTTTATCATTTTGAATGGTGATAAGCAAACATAACCAGATTAATTAAGAAAATAAATTGCTTGGATAGTTAGAGCTCTCGACAGGCATAATTTAGTGAAAAGTAAACTCGGATTTTTGGCCTTATAAAAATGTGAAGTGATAAAAGGCCTTCTTTACTTAATGCAATTTTCAATGCTATAAAAAATCTCTAAATTTCTCTCTAGTTATTATCGCTACATCTGCATTATACGTTTCTTTAAATAGTTTAGGGATTTTAGCTTTGGCATTCCATTTTATTTCGAAGCCATTTATTTTTTCATGTGTTTCTTCTATGTAATCTATTTCTTGTTGATGGGTTGTTCGCCAGAAGTAAGGCTTCTCAAAATTATTTTCGTAATTATTTTTCTTTACCCGTTCACTGATTATAAAATTTTCCCATAATGCTCCCTTATCTTGTCGTAGATTTAAAAAATTAAAATTTCCTATAATCATATTTCTTATACCATTATCATAAAAATAAATTTTTTGATTGGTCTTAATTTCGTTTCTTAAATTCCTGCTAAAACTTTTTAGCTTAAATATAATGAACGCTTGCGCTAAAATATCAATGTAATTGCTAATCGTATTTTTGTCAATTGCTAATAATTTTGAGAGCTCATTATAACTTACTTCGTTACCTACTCGTAATGCTAATGCTTGCAATAATTTTTCTAAAATTTCAGGCTTTCGAATTCCGCTGTAGGATAAAATATCTTTGTATAAATAACTATTGGCAAGTTGCTTCAGTACTTCAGGTTCATCACCATTATTATTTATTACATCGAGATACATTCCATAAATCAACCGAATTTCTAGTTGTTGTTCTGCTTTTACAAAACCAATATTACCCTCCAACTCTTTCCATGAGATTGGAAACAATTGGTATTCCCATTTGCGACCAGTAAGTGGTTCGTTAATTTCACTATTCAACTCAAATGCTGACGAACCACTTACTAAAAGTTGCACTTGCTTAAATTGATCAGTAATTATTTTTAAAGTAATTCCAATATTAGCGATACGCTGTGCTTCATCAATAAAAACTAATGTGCTTTTACCAATTATATTTTTAAGTTGCTCGGTATTAGGATTAGTTAATAGTTCTCTAACCGTAGGATCGTCACCATCTAAAAACAAATACACCTTGTTATAAATGATACTTTTTATGAGTGTGGTTTTTCCTACTTGCCGCGGACCAACAATTATTATCGCTTTACCCTTGTCAAGTTTGGCAATAATTTTAAGCTCAATTATACGCGAAATCATGATTTTGGTGAATGTATTCACCAAAATAGGGTTTTTTTAGGATTATTCAGATTGGGTGCCAAAAAAAACAAATTCTATATTCATAAAAAGAGGCTGATTTAATTTATACTTGGATATAATTTCACATGAAAGGTCAATAAAAATTTCCGATAATTAGGCTTCTATTTCACTATACATAAATGAATTTAGATCTTGATTTATTGATTGGTTAATCTAAAAATAATTAGAAAGATCCTGTTCACAATGCTAACAAAAATAAATTTTTGATTAGTCTAAAAATCCTTACTTAATTCCTGATAAATCTTTTTGCTTAAAATAATAAAAATCTTAAATCATTTAATTGAACTTATAAAGATGTACACCGGTTCTTAAAATTAAAACGAGAGAAACCAACAAGAAAATGATGATCGACCATAAATAAATATTTGAATAAAGAAATAGTGTAAAACATGCGAATAACAATGCGCAAGTTAATCTTATCAATTCTTGCTTTTCAAAGTTAACACTATAATTCCTATTGAAAATCATAGTAACGTTTACCATCGCCATCACGGCAAAAACGGAACATAAGATGATTTCCCATCTCGACAAAAAATCCTTGTATACTAACACTGTTATGATTCCAATAATACTAAAGAAAAGTTGGAAATAGGCATACTGCATAAGAAGTTGCGTTATTAATATTCCCTTTTCTTGTATAGATGATTTAGAGATAATAGGTATTGGTGGCTTCCACTCTGGAGGCATAAACAAAATCTTTATTTTATCGCTCCATAAAGGAGAAACCTTCATTGATCTCCATAAATATTGATAATGATGTCCAATTGCCGTTAATGGATTATTATCAACATAATTACTTTTTATTCCATATTTCACCACCTCTGTTTCGTCTTGATAAGTACCAAACATTTTATCCCAAAACACAAAAGTTGACCCATAATTTTTATCGATATAAATATCATTTTTACCATGATGAACGCGATGTGTAGAAGGGGTTATAAATATTTTTCCAAAAAACTTAAGCTTAGGAACATATTCGGTATGTTGTAGAAAATCATACACACCTGACACTTTTAAAATAATAACTAATACAATCGGTGCGAAGCCAAACAAAGGCAAAAACGACCAGAATATAATTCTATTTATACCTTGAAATACGGAAGTGCGAAACCCATTTGATAAATTAAAAAGTTCAGACGAATGATGAGTTACATGACCAGCCCAAAGGATGTTAACCCTATGAGAAAATCGATGATACCAATAAGATAAAAAATCAACAGCAATATAACCTCCGATCCATTGGTACCAAATATTTGATATGGATATAATTCTCAAATGGTTATAAACGTATTCCATAACTACGAATAATAATGCAAAATAAAAAAGAGAACATATTTGGTCGATTGCACCAATAGTCAAATTCATAGTTGTGTTACCTGTAGAATACTTATTATCATGCTTTTTATAACTAACATACCATTCCAAAAGCACGATCAATAAAAAAACAGGAATGAATAAAGCAACTGCGTTTAACATATATTTAGTAAATAATAGTATTGCTAACTATTTCTTTAAAAAATTATGCCATAAGGTCGTAATTAATTTCTTTAATTAAGCCAGTATATTTTGTATTTGAAGTACAATTTAAGCACTATGATACTTTTTAAAAAACCAAACTTTTAACAAATCGGCTGTGATAATATACACTACTACAATTAATAACATGGCGCTAAGATTAACAAATGGTAATGGTGTTAATCCAATATTATTAGCGAAGGGTGAGTAAGGAAGTCCAATCGTTATAGCCAATCCTAAAAAACTTAATATAAATAGATATTTCCCAGGACGACTTTTGAAGAAATTTTTATGTGTACGAATGATGAATAAAATAAATAACTCGGTTAAAATTGATTCAATAAACCAGCCCGTTTGGAATGCCGATTCCTTAACTTTAAAAACATAAAGTAGCGTTAAAAAAGTAATTAAATCAAATACAGAACTATGAATGCCAAAAATAACCATGTAGTTTCGGATAAATTTTAAATCCCATTTACCAGGTTTATCCAGTTGCTCATGATCAACATTATCGGATGCTACAGTTAAATAAGGGAAGTCAGTAATAAAATTCATTAACAATATTTGTTTTGGTAACATCGGTAAAAAAGGTAATAGCAATGATGCAATTGCGACACTAAACATATTCCCAAATGTTGATCCGGTATTAATAAAAATATACTTCAACGTATTGGCAAAAGTTTTTCTTCCTTCTTTAATTCCATCAACTAATACCATTAAATTTTTCTCCATTAAAACAAAATCCGCGGCTTCTCGTGCAACATCTACAGCATTCTCGACCGATATTCCCACATCTGCCGCATTGATCGCTGAAACATCGTTAATTCCATCACCAATATATGCCACAGTATATGATTTTCTCAAAGCAAGTATGATACGTTCTTTTTGCTGAGGCTCTACCTCAGCAAAAATATGTGTTTGACTAACTATCTGTTGCAGTGCCTCTGCACTTGTATTAAAAACTTCAGCGCCAGTAAGTATCTTGGGATTTGAAATGCCAATTTTTATGGCAATGGATTGTGCAACATTTTTATTGTCACCGGTAATTATTTTAAGACCAACTTGTAATTTATTAAGCTCACTAATAGTATCAACGATTCCATCCTTAATTGGGTCTTGCAATAAAAGAAATCCTGCAAAAATCATTTCACTTTCATCCTCTTTAGAAATGGTTTTATCCTCCACATTCTTATAGCAAATTCCAATGGCCCGAAGTCCATCCATACCAAATTGCTGATACCTTTTCTCAAGTTCTGCCTTATGCGAATCAATAGATTCAACACTTTCATCATCTCTTTTTATTTTAGTACAGATTCCTATAATTTGCGTAAATGCTCCTTTCGTAATTAATAAATTTTCTTTATCTGTTTTAACCGCAATGCTTAAACATTTTCGGATAAAGTCGTAAGGTATTTCACCAATCTTTTTCGGATTATTAATTACATCAATTTTTAATTGCTTTAATGCATCATCTATTGGATTCGAGTATCCTGTTTCAAATGTTGCATTCAAGTATGCAAGCTGTTTTACAAAATCACTTTCTTTTCCAAAGCCATTCACTAATCCCGATACTTTAATTGCCCCTTCGGTAATTGTTCCGGTTTTATCGGTGCATAATAAATTTACTTCTCCTAAGTTTTGTATCGATGCTAACTTTTTTACAACTACCTTTTTTTCTAACATCCTTTTTGCTCCAGCACTCATTGCTATAGTTGTGATTGCGGGAAGTAACTCAGGAGCCATACCTACTGCTAATGCCAAAGCGAAGAGCGCCGATTCAATTACACTTTTATGATTTATTAAATTAATGATAAGGATAACTATAGAAAGAACTAATGTTATTTTCATGAGAAAAAAGCCAAAATCTTTGATTCCCTTTTCAAAAGTAGTTTCTACTTTGTTTGTAGCACTTTGCGCGATGCTTCCAAAAATGCTATCCTTCCCTGTTTGAATCACCAATGCTTTTGCATTTCCGCTAACGATGTTTGTTCCCTCCCATACACAATTTATTCTTTTTGATAATTCCGTTTTTTCATCTAATGCTCCTATTTCTTTCCTTACAGGAAATGATTCCCCTGTTAAACTTGCTTCATTTGCATTTAATTCATTGGCTTCAATGAGCAAACAATCCGCAGGAATCATATCGCCCGCTTTAAAAACTAATACATCGCCTACTACAATATCTGACGATTTAATTTCTTGTGATTTACTATCTCGTAAAACGGTACTTTTTAATGAAACCAATGATTGTAATTTTTCCACAACACGACCTGCATTTCGTTCTTGAAAAAAACTCAACAATCCTGTTGATAGCACAATGAATAGAATAATAAAAACGTCGGAGGTATCACCCAAAAATGCAGAAAGTATGACAGCACCAATCAGTAAAAGCATCAGCGGGCTTTTAAATTGCCCAAGAAAAAGTTTTATGTCTTTTTTAATTCGTGACTCAACTTTTTTATGATTGTCAGAATTTGATAGAATTTTTTCTGCGTCATTTTGCGAGAGACCCTTGTCCGAACTATTTAGATTTTTAAACCAAAAGCTAGTATCATTTTTCCAAAAATTATTAGGAGATGTTGTTTGCATAAAATCATTTTATGATTATTAATAATTACTCTTGATGGTTCCATCACAATACAGAAAATGCTGTTGTTGTTAAGTAAAACCTTACAACTGATTCATCAAAACTAAAGTATGGAAAATATAGTGATCAAGTGACACTCTAATACTTTGAAAAATATTTCCTAACACAAAATTCATTAAAATATCATTGTCTATTACTTCCCTATTTGAATGGCATAATTATTTATCTTCTTCCACCTCTGCATAAAACTGCTTCAAATATACCTCCATAAAATGATGGCGTTGTTCCGCCAATTCTTTTCCTGTAACAGTATTCATTCTATCTTTTAATAATAGTAATTTTTCATAAAAATGATTAATTGTAGGTGCTACACTATTTTTATATTCCTCTTTCGAGAGAAACAAATCAGGCTTAATTTCAGGATTATAAATTTCCCTGTTTTTAAACCCACCATAATTAAATGTTCGCGCAATTCCAATTGCTCCCAATGCGTCCAATCGATCTGCATCTTGCACAACAGCTAATTCCAACGAATGGAATTCGCTAATAAAATTTCCTCCTTTAAATGAAATATTGCGTATAATATTTTTAACATGTTCTATAATTATTGCATCAACATTTTGTTGCATTAAAAATTCACACGCTTTTGCAGGGCCAATTTCTTCATCACCATTATGAAATTTAGCTTCTGCTATATCATGTAAAAGTGCCGCAAGTTCTACAGTTAAAACATTAACTTTTTCTGTTATGGATATTTTCTTTGCATTATTCCATACACGTTGTATGTGCCACCAATCATGACCACCTTCCGCATTTTTTAATTCACTTTTTACAAACTCAATTGTTTTGAGAATTAAAACTTGTTTATCCATTTCAATCATCATTGGTGCTGTTAAAGAAATTAATAATAACAAATGTATCTATGATTTAGTCCGAAAATGTGAATTAATTTTTTATCAAGTCGATTTTTAAAAATGGTTGCATAGCCATTCCTACAAAACTATCTTTTAAATAAGTAGTGGTGAAAAAGAACAAGTTTATTGGATTGAATTATTGCTATATTTAGTAAAAGAGGCGGTTCTTCTGTGTGTGACCAGAACCGCCTCTATGAAAAGGGAATATATATATCCCGCATTTCGTGCATAAATTTAGTACATCAATCAATCACTTTAACAAAACGAATGAATGTCCTCAAATTTAATGTACTCCTAACCTCCAAAATATATAATCCTGGTACTAGACGGTCAATTGGTATTCGGGTTTTATTGTTACTTCCAGCTTCTTGGGTTAATATTTCCCGTCCAGAAAGGTCAATGATTCTTACGTATTCAAGCTGAGTACTAGGCGCATAAAGAAGTAGGTAATCACTGGCTGGATTGGGATATGCGAGGAGTCCGCTGATACCTTCTTTTTCGTGAACACTTTGAATTTGATTAATAGTAAAATACACATTTGTATGAAGAGTATCAACCGCTACAAATGCCGTAGTGACTGGCCATACAACAACCACATTGTTTCCAACACGATAAAATGTAGAGTCAAAAGTATAGCCATTTGTACCCGCTGGACCGCCAGTAAATTGGACAGTATCCCCTGGAATTAGCAATACTGGATTGTTATTCGAATAGAGGTACTGAAAACTTACAGAATCTCTGCTTAACCCAATATTAATAACACCTTGAAAAGGCGCGTTACCTGTATTTGTAACTATAATAGTTGGCTGAACCGTTAATCCATTATAGGCGGTATCGGGATAATTAATTAACGTTTGTATGGTAAGATGCGCTGCTACCTGTGCCTTAACCTTCACTGCGATAAAGCATAATAAGATGGATAAGAGGATAAGTTTAAGAAAGCGTTTCATAGGTAGTTTGTGTTTCGGAATTCAAATTTAGGAATTGACACTCACTAATAGAAACGGATTTTTTATTATTCTTACGCTTCCAAATTGAATATTTGTTCCTATTATTGAAGTAACAATAATAAGCACCCCGATATGGATCATCTTCAGCTTCTAATTAAAGGCCTCAACAAGGAGCAAATTCGGTTTTATAAGCTTTTTGCCGGCAGAACCCAGCATCCCAGTGGTCGGAAAGATATCACCTTATTCGATGCGCTTAGAAAGCAAAAAGGAGAGGTGGGTGATATTGATTTGCATAAGAAATTATATCCAGGCACCGAAAAAAATGCATGGTACCGTTTGCGCAATCGATTGCTTAGCGATTTAAATAAAGCACTTACAGTTTTACATTATGAAGATGATGACTTTATTCAAACATGCAATATGCTTGGATTGTATCGATATTTCTCAAGTCGAAATCAATTGCAAGAAGCAAAATATTATTTGCGCCGCGCAGAAAGGGCAGCACATAGTATGGAGAATTTTGAGTTGCTTGATATTATCTATGGAGAATATATTCGCTTATCACATGAATCACTAAATATAGATCCCGAATCCTATATTGAAAAACGACGACAAAATCGTAAGCAACAAGAAGAGCTTCGAGCAATAGATGATTTACTTGCGGTAGTTACCTACCGATTAAAAACTACACAGAATTTTTCGACCGATAAAAACCCATTATTAGATCTTCTCAAGAAAAGTACGGATGACTTTATAAAAGATCGTGATTTAAAAAATTCTCCTTTTTTGCGTTTTCGCATTTATCAATCTGTTATTCAAGTTCTGTTACAAAAACATGAATACCGCTCGATGGAACAATATCTATTACGAACATTTAAAGAGTTTGAACGTGATAATTTATTCAACAGAAATAATCATGATACGAAGTTGCAAATGCTTACTTATATTGTGAATACCCTATTTAAAAATAGAAAAATTAAACCGAGTTTACAATGGGCAGAACGATTAAAAATTGCGATGGAAGAACATCATCAAATGCTTCAAGATAAATATATGTTTTTCTATTACAATGCACTCGTAATAAATTATTCCATTATTGATCCTATAAAAGCAATAGAAATTTTAGAAGACCTTAAAGACAATTTAAAAATTAAAGCGAATTCATTTTATCATTTGTTTGTATATCTCAACCTTGCTGTATTACGATTTGATGTAAAAGAATTTAAAGAATCAATTAAAAATTTTACGCGACTTTATTTATTGGATGGATACAAGACTGCCGATCGTGCTCTGCGTTTTAAAATTACTATTTGCGAATTAATTACGCGTTTCGAATTGCAACAATATGATGTTCTTGAATATAAGATGGCTCAAGTAAAAAAAGATTTTAAAGACTTACTTGCAGAAGATCAATATTATTCTGAACGTGAATTATTGGCCATCATGAAAAGCCTTCCTGACAACTTTCCTCTCCGAAAATATCCAATAATGCAAAAAAGAGTAGTCAGCCTTATTGATTGGATGCGTAAGAATAATGATACGGATTCGGTGATCATCAATTACCAAAATTGGCTTACAGAAAAACTGAAATAAGAATGAAAATAGCAACATTTATGTGTTCTATAAAATTAAATTGAAAATGCCTCTTTTTATTTGTAGCTTGTCCGTTATAATAAAAAATAATCCATATAACAAGTATCTGAACACGTAATGTTTTTTAATAACAGGTTTCAGAGTACCCTTACCAGAACCTACCTTTGTTTCGTTGACATCCACTAAAAGCCAAAACATGAAAACAAAACTCATTACTCTAATTATGATACTGTTCGGAATTATGAATAGTATAGACCTAAAGGCACAATGTCAGGCCAACTTTACAAGTACTCCCGACTCTTCAAATAGCGGAAGCTTCTTTTTCCAAAATACATCATTAGGAAATTACAATTATGCCTATTGGTCGTTTGGTGATGGGACTTCATCTAATCAAGCAAATCCATATCATTCTTATAATATGGTAGGGAATTTTATCGCCTGCTTAACTATTGGTGATTCTACGATGGGTTGCCAATCGGTATTGTGTGATACGATTTTTGTAGGTACAGCATTCCCAACTTGTCATGCAAACTTTTCTTCTTTTGTAAATGGAATCACTGCCTCCTTTAGTAATTCATCTACGAGTTCTTCGGGTGTTATCACCAACTACTATTGGACCTTCGGAGATGGAACCAATTCAACTTCTTCAAACCCAAATCACACTTATTCAACAGGAGGTTCGTATACGGTTTGTTTAACGATGATTGATTCTTCATCAGGCTGTAGTGATCAAACATGTAAAAATGTTACCGTTGCATCAACACAGACTTGCAATGCTGCCTTTTCAATTAATGACACAGGAAGTGTTGTTATTTTTAGTCCGCTTTATTGTACACCAAATACCGTTACTTTTCTTTGGAATTTTGGAGATGGTACTTCATCAACCTCTTTTCAACCTCACCATATTTATCCACAACCTGGAACTTATTATGCGTGTTTAACAATTACTACCTTGTTACAAACCTGTACTACTACCTTTTGTGATACTGTTATTTACCAGCCCAATATTTCAAACTGTCAAACACAATTTACTTATTTGTGTATGATCGGCAATCAAGTTAATTTCTCCATATCAAATCCCAATTCAACTATTATTTCTTATGCTTGGAGTTTTGGTGACAGTTCGAGTGTTAACACTACTGCAAACCCATCTCATACTTATTCAGGTGCTGGAAACTATACTGTTTGTTTAACAATTCAAACTAGTTTAGGATGTACTTATAACACTTGTCAATTAGTTACAGTTGGAAATGTTGCATTGTGTAACGCTACTTTTTTCCCTTATGATTCAAGTGGAATGGTCTATTTTATCCCTAATGTAGTAAATAACAATTTGTATTATTATTGGTCATTTGGTGATGGTTCTTCTTCAACACAAAATCTTCCTGTTCATCAATATATTGGCAATGGCCCTTGGACAGCTTGCTTAACAATTATTGATTCATTACAGATGTGTTCTGATCAATATTGTGCTGTTATAACAAATCCGATTTCTGGCCCTTGCGCTTCCTCTTATACTTATTCTACAACCGCAGGTACTACGTTAGCAACTTTTACAAATACATCAACTGGTAATTACACCAATTACAACTGGAGTTTTGGTGATGGTACATCATCTACAATTGCAAACCCTATACATACTTATTCTTCACAAGGAACTTTCTTAACATGTTTAACTGTTTACAATAATACTACAGGTTGTCAATCTTCTTTCTGTGATACCGTTATTATTGGCAATGGACAATCGAATCAATGTGTACCCGTATTCTATTCCTATCCTGATTCATCAGTAATTGGAAATGGAGTAGTTTATTTTAGCCTTCTTAATTCTTGTTCTGGAAGTACGTATACCTGGTCAGTAAATGGTGCCCCGTTTGGTACAGGAATAAGCCCTGTAATTCAATTTCCTGATAGTGGTTGGTATTACATCTGCGTAACGGGAGTAACTCCTAATGGGACTTATATAACGTGTGATAGTGTTTATTCCTATCGTATGGCTGGACCAACAGGAATCAACGAAAATGGAAATCAAATTCCAATCACAGTATCCCCCAATCCAGTAAATGGCCCGCTTACAATAAGTTTCCGATTAGTACAATCAGAAAATGTAAGTATTCAGTTAATGACACTAGATGGTCGTGAATTGTTCGCACAACAAGAAAAAATAACTTCTGGTGTTCATCATCAAATTATTTCAACAGAAAATATTGCTACTGGTCTTTATCTGATTCGTTTACAAGCTGGTGGCAAACAATCTATTTCACGTATTGCAGTACAACATTAAGCTTTTCTTCCCGAGTAAAAACCCTGAAGCACCTACACTTCAGGGTTTTTTTATACTTATTCGTGTCATTCAAGACTTCTGTACCGATATCTTTTTTTACTTTGCTCTTTAATCGATATGTCAAAACTCTCAGTAGTAATTATTACTCTAAACGAAGAAAAAAATATTCGTCGTTGTTTAGAGAGTGTGCGTGCTATTGCTGACGAAATTGTGATTGTAGATTCTTGTTCGATAGATAAAACATCAGAGATTGCAGCATCATTTAATGCTAAATTTATTACGCAACCATTTTTAGGATATATCGAACAGAAAAATTTTGCATTAAGTCATACGTCAAATGATTTTGTGCTTTCTCTTGATGCTGATGAAGCACTCGATGAAAAATTGCAGATGATGATAAAGCAAGAAATGGTTCAACCTAACGCAGATGCTTACGAGATGTCACGTATGACCCATTACTGCGGTAAATGGATTCGTCATGGTGCTTGGTATCCTGATCGCAAAATTAGATTGTTCAAAAAATCGAAAGCAAAGTGGGGAGGAATAAACCCGCATGATAAAATAGAATTATCATCTGATGCAATAAATGAATCCTTAAAAGGAGATATTTTACATTACACCTATTATACTTTAACAGAACATATTCAACAAGCTGATAATTTTACAAGAATATTGGCTGATGATTTATTTAAGAAAGGAAGACGTACAAATATTATTCGCATTATTGCGAAACCAAAATTTCGTTTCCTTCGCGATTACATTTTTAAAGCAGGATTTCTTGATGGCTATTATGGATTTATAATTGCGATTATTTCTGCTTATGCTGTTTTCTTAAAAGAAATTCGTTTAAAAGAACATTGGGATAACAATGGCTGAACACTTTTTAATAAGTCGTACTGATGCCATTGGTGATGTAATTTTATCCTTGCCGATAGCATTTGCATTAAAAGAAAATTATCCTGATGCCAAAATTACTTGGATAGGTAAAACATACACCGAAGAAATTCTTAAGGCAGCTTCCATAGTGGATGCTTTTTTCAATTACGATAATTGGCTCAATCAAAATGAAGTAACTCGAATTGATCAATTAAAAAAATTAAATGCTACTGCAATAATTCATGTTTTTCCTCGTAAAGAATTAGCAACAGCTGCAAAAAAAGCTGAAATAAAAATTCGCATTGGTACTTCTCATCGTGTATTTCATTGGTTAACATGCAATAAATTAGTGAACCTTGGTAGAAAAAATAGTGTGTTACATGAATCACAATTAAATCTTCGTTTACTCGAACCTTTAGGAATTAAAAATAAATCTCTAGAATTATTAATTCAACAAGGCGTTTATTTAAAATCACAAGCAATACTACCTTTCACTATTGTCAATCTTTTTCAACCAAATAAAGTAAAAATAATTCTACATCCACGAAGTCAAGGATCGGCACGTGAATGGGGATTGAATAATTATTCTGCATTAATAAAATTACTACCATCCGATAAATTTCAAATTTTTATTACTGGAACTACGATAGAACATGAAGCCATTCGAGACTTCTTAACAACACATGCCAATCAAGTAACTGATCTTACTGGTCAATTAACACTTGCAGAGCTTATTACCTTTATCGATCATTGTGATGGATTAATTGCTGCAAGTACAGGGCCATTACATATAGCTGCAGCATTAGGAAAACATGCATTAGGAATTTTTCCACCAATTCGTCCTATGCATCCTGGAAGATGGGCACCATTAGCACCTAATGCTTCATACCTTTGTGCTATTGATCCATGTGAAAAATGCAGAAAGTTACCTAGCGGATGTTCTTGTATGGGCTTAGTTACACCCTACATGGTTTCAATGCAAATAAAATCATGGGTATAAAATCTTTACATATTGAGAGTCTTTTGCAAGTAATGCCAGAGAGCCCAGGTGTGTACCAATATTTTTCTTCCGATGGATTACTGCTTTATATTGGTAAGGCAAAGAGTTTACGTAAACGCGTAAGCAGTTATTTTAGTAAGGTGCACGACAATGCACGAACTACAATTATGGTTCGACAAATTGTAGATATAAAATACATTGTCGTTGAAACAGAATACGATGCTTTGTTGTTGGAGAACAACCTCATTAAAAAACATCAACCTAAATACAATGTACTTTTAAAAGATGATAAAACATATCCTTGGATAGTAGTTAAGAATGAACCTTATCCTCGAATATTTTCTACACGTCGACATATTAAAGATGGTTCGTATTATTTTGGTCCGTATGCTTCTGTGTCAATGATGCATACTTTGTTAGATTTAATTCGTCAGCTATTTAAATTACGTTCTTGCAGCTTAAATTTAACAGAAGAAAATATTAGCAAAAGAAAGTTTAGAGTTTGTTTAGAATATCATATTGGAAATTGTAAAGGCCCTTGTGAAGGACTTCAACAACAAGATGATTATAATCAATCGATCATCAGTATTAAAGAGATTTTGAAAGGAAATATTAATTCTGTGATCATACATCTGGAAACTCAAATGAAAGAGTTTGCAACAAAATTTGAATTTGAAGAAGCTCAAGTTTATAAGGATAAAATTGAAGTTCTTGAACGGTACAAAGGGAAAAGTATTATTGTAAATCCCAACATTCATAATGTTGATGTATATGGTTTTGTTGAAGAAGGTAATTCAGCGTATGTTAATTTTATGAAGGTGATGAGTGGTGCAATCATACAATCGCATACGCTTGAGTTAAAGAAAAAATTAGATGAGTCCCCTGCTGAATTACTCGGCTTAGCAGTAGCGGAATTTCGTGAACGTTATCACAGTGATTCACGAGAATTCTTAGTTTCTGTTGAGCCAGATATTGCAATTCCCTGTGTAACGTTTTCAGTTCCAAAAATTGGAGATAAAAAACATCTACTTGATTTATCAGAAAAGAATGCACGCTTTTTCATGAAAGCAAAATTAGAACAAGCCGACAAATTAAATCCCGAACATCGTATCGATCGATTGATGGATGTGATGCAAAAAGACTTACGTTTACCTGTCAGACCTTATCACATTGAATGTTTTGATAACTCTAACTTTCAAGGAGATTATGCTGTAGCAGCAATGAGTGTTTTTAAAAATGGACGTGCGTCTAAAAATGATTATCGACATTTTAATATTAAAACTGTTGTAGGTCCTGATGATTTTGCATCGATGGAAGAAGTGATCTATCGACGTTATCATCGTATGATTGAAGAAGGATTAACACTACCTCAACTCATTGTTGTTGACGGTGGAAAAGGTCAACTTTCTGCTGCATTAACTAGTTTAGAAAAATTAAATTTACGAGGAAAAATAAGTATCATTGGTATCGCAAAAAAACTAGAAGAAATTTATTTTCCTGGTGATTCAATCCCATTATATCTCGACAAAAAAGGAGAGACTTTAAAAATCATTCAGCAGTTACGGGATGAAGTGCATCGATTTGGAATTACGCATCATCGTAACAAACGTAGTAAAGGTGTTATCAAAACCGAGTTATCCGAAATTAAAGGAATAGGCGAAGCGACAGGTGATAGCTTACTACGTCACTTCCGCTCTGTAAAACGTATACGAGAAGCGAAGTTAGAAGAGTTATCAGCAGTTGTTGGTATTGCTAAAGCAAAAATAGTTTTTGATTACTTTCAAAATCCACCATCTACTTCAGAGTAATTTTTACTTCTTACTTTTGTAAGATGGAATATTTAGCAGAACCATTGTCCGTGAAGGATTTTATTAATGCAGTAACAAATAACAAACCCGTGCTAGTAGATTTTTATGCTATATGGTGCGAGCCATGTAAATTCCTTGATGAAATTTTAATTGAGTTAGAACAACGTCTAAACAATAAAGCAATCATTGTTAAGCTAGATATTGATGTTCATCCTGAATTAAAAAAACATTTTAGTATGATGAGTGTTCCAACTTTAATGATCTTTAAAGATGGAGAACTTCAATGGAGAATGTCAGGATTTATGCTTACAGGAGAAATGGAAAAAAAAGTTTTAGAATTTGTTTAGGTCCTAAACAGGATTAAAAGGATTATTTGGATGAATAGGATTTAGTTTTCCTATAAATTTATGATGGTAAGACTTTACTTTTTATCTAGAACAGGATTGGATGGATTAAAATGATTTGCAGAATTCTTTTTATATGGAATTTTATAAAGGTAAGATGTTGCTTTTTGTCTTGAACAGGATACGACAGATTAAAATGATTTACAGGATTTTAATTATAGTTTAAACATTTACTTCTTCTTAATACTTATGTAAGGAGAAGCAAGGTTTTTATTATACAATCTTTTATATTCTAAACTAAGTCCACCAAAATTTAGTAATAATCCATCTGCAATATTGTAAGTTTCCAGATAATTAATTGCTTGTGTTTTATGTACCTCTTCTATTTTTATTACCGCTTTAAGTTCTACCATAACGCATTCCTCAATAAAAAAATCGACTCTTCTTGTGCCAATTAGCACTTCCTTGTAATAAATTGACATTTCTTTTTCCCTTTCAAAATGCAAGTCGTTAATGGCGAATTCAACTTCTAATGCACGTTGATAAATTACTTCTTGAAAACCATTACCAATTATATTGTGCACCTCCATCGCACAACCGATAATACGTCTTGTAATTTCATTAATTTCCATAATAAGTGTATTTAAAAACTATCTATCAAAAAGTATATTTATTTTCTTAACTATTACTAAATCTTTTCAATCCTGCCAATCCTCATAATCCTTTTAATCTTGTTCAAGACAAAAGGGGAATCCTGCCAATCCTAATAATCCTTTTAATCTTGTTCAAGACAAAGGGGGAATCCTGCCAATCCTAATAATCCTTTTAATCTTGTTCAAAACAAAATCTAACTACATGCTATTTTCTCAACACGACGTTGATGACGCCCGCCTTCAAATTCGGTTGTCAAAAAAATAGAAACCATTTTTTTTGCTAATTCATTATCAACAAAACGTGCTGGTATCCCAATAATATTGGCGTTATTATGTGCTCTTGCAAGTTGTGCAACTTCTTCAGTCCAACATAATGCTGCACGAATTCCTTGATGTTTATTTGCAGTGATACAAACACCATTCGCGCTTCCACATAATAAAATTCCAAAGGTGTCTTTTGTATTTTCAACAGCTGTTGCAACGGCATGTGCATAATCAGGATAGTCGGTACTTTCTACATTGAATGTTCCTTTATCTAAAATTGTATGGCCAGATTTTTCAAGAAAGCTTTTCAACATTTCTTTCATTTCATATCCTGCATGGTCGGAGCCGATGATTAATTGCATGTAACAAAAATAGGAATTATTAATTCAAGAACGACCTGTTTTTATGGTATTTCACGAGGTGCGCTATTAGGCTTAGCGTAAGCATAACGCGCCAATCGCTTTGTGTCATAATACCCGTCTACACCTAATGAAGTTACGCTACCAGCGCGTTCTATAGAAAGAAATCCATCCTCTTCTAAAATAGAATCATCAATCCATGCTTCCTTTAAAGTACCAATCACAAAAAAAGTGTTGTTATGTGTAATGGGTATTATTTCCACTAACTGCAATGCATATTTCACCAAACTTTCTTTTACATAGGGTACTGGAATTTCAGCTTGCCATTCAGGTGTTAATCCAACTGCTGCAAATTCACTTTCACCTTCATCATACTTTGCACTCGTTTGATGAGCTTGTTCTATTATTTCTTGGTGAATATGATTTATCGTAAACCAGCCCATACTTTCAATATTTGCCAAGGTGTGGGGCGCTGCTTCTCTCGGCCGATTAATAAATCCTATCAAAGCGGGATCAGCTCCTAAGTGAATTATATTGCTAAAAACAGAAAGATTAGTGTCTCCTTCTTTATTGATGGTTCCAATCAAACTAACCGACTTAAAACCGCTCAAACAATTCACAAAATTACCTCGATAAAATCGAGACCATGACTGAATAATACTTAATGGTAAATGCAGCATACCTGTTAAATTTGGCGTTCCCTAGTAAGTATAAAAGTAACAATAAAAAGATAGAATTATTTATACCTGCTTTATTTCCACTATTTATTGATTCATCAATTTACTATTTATCAATTTGGGGTTTCCAAAAATCGTTTGTGGTATCTGAATCCAAAAATATTTCTTCTACAAGATTTATCGACATTATTTTATTCTTCGTAGTAAACTTAATGTTTGCTTTTTTAGCATTCGTCTTCCAAATAGCTGGCGATTTATGAATGATAATGTTCGTTCCATCTATGTAGTTTATTTTTAGAGCAACTGGCACATCAAAGCCACCAATATTCTCAAGTAGGCATGTGTAGTTATTTTGATTGTAAATCACATTACTAATTCCAACATCAATATAATTAGTTGAGTAAAACCAGTTATCCCAAAACCAATCTAAATTTTGCTTTGTTGCAGTATTGAAACAATTAAAAAAATCGTTTGGCAATGGATGCTTTCCATTCCACATTTTGATATAAAATTTCAATCCCATTTTAAATTCATCATCGCCTAACAAATCTTTCAATGCTAAATATGCTAAGGCAGGTTTTGCATAGGAGTTATAGCTATACGCTTTCCCAGTAAGCATGTAAGAGGGTGTTGTTATTGGCATAGCAACTTCCGGAGTTTTATTTTTCGTATAACCCGTTAACCTAAAGTTCGTAAAAATATTTAAAGCGGTATCTCTCGGCATTTGAGCAAGCTGCATCTGAAGTTCGTAAAACGTTGCCCAACCTTCGTCCATAAATGCAGCTCTAGTTTCATTCGTACCCATGTAAAATGGAAAGTACGAATGTATTACTTCATGGTTGGTAGTCCATTGCATTTCACGATAGGTATCATAAGATGCATCATTCACCATCATTGGATATTCTTCGTCGGCATAACCCTGCATTACGGTCATTTTGGGATATGGATAAGGAATTCCTGGTGACTGATTAGATAAATAATCAAGTGTGGCTCTTGTTACATTCGCTACGTGATGAAAATCCCAGGCGGTATCGTTATAAGCAGCTTGCACATAAACACGCGGACGTAACGAGTCAACTAAAATACTTGTACCATCCCACACATAATGATCACTTATTCCAAATGCAACGTCAGGAATATAATCTGCTTTCCATGTCCAAATATTGCGTGCATTTTTCTTAGTGATATTTCCTTCTTTAATATCTTCTTTCGTAATGATATGAATTACACTATCTGTTTTAATTGATTCATTTAAACGATCAACATATATTTTTTCTAATAGCTGATCTACATTTTGTAACTTTCCTGTCGACCAAACAATATATTTTTCAGGAACAGAAACGTTTAAGGTATAATCACAAAAATCATTGTAGAATTCTTGTCGTCCAGTGAACGGAATACGATTCCAACCTGCAAAATCATCATACACTGCAATATGTGGATAAAAATATGCGCAGAAGTAGGTGGAAGAATCTATCATACCTTCACGATCTCCATTGGTAGAAATTTCATACGTCCAGTCAAAAGTAATATTGATCGTTGCTTGTGGCATTAAAGGGTTATCCAACAAAATTTCTTTAACAGTAATATTCATCTGTGGATCAATCCATTTTTTTTGAACACCATTTATTGAATATGCATTTATTGTAATTCCAGAAGTATAATAACTGGAATCTAATCCTTCATCCTTAGGCGCATTCGCAATATGTTGATTTTGGAATAACCTAACTACAATACTTTTTAACGTATCAGGACTATTATTTGCATATACAATTTGTTCATTTCCTTTAATGATTCTTGATGGAGGCGTGGTTTCAATATTTATGATGTAACTCGCTTTATTCTGCCAATAATTTTTTCCTGGTGAACCATTTATCGAACGTGTTTCCTTGTGATAAGCATCCTTTACATCGCGGGGGATATAAACAGATTGCCCATTGCCATATTGAAATAAAATTACACTGAACACTACTAATATAAATCTCATAACATTATGTTAAAAAAATTAATGAATAGAATTTAAGGCATTAAATGCATTTACAATTCCTTCGGTTTTACAAAGTTTTTTCCACGATATTTTTACTTTGTCATTGCCTGGTTGCGGAACATCCTCCTTTGGTTTGTAAACCGTTTTAAGGATTATCTTTTTTACTTGACGAGCACTTAATTCAGGATGATATGAACGAATCATTGCAGCAACGCCTGCTACAACTGGAGAAGCCATACTTGTTCCATTTTTCTTTCCATATTTTCCATCAAGTACTGTTGAATTGATAGCAACGCCGGGCGCAAAAACATCCACTTTTTTCTTTCCATAATTTGAAAACGGACCAGGGTTACCATTCGCTGCAACAGCACCCACCACAATCCAATTTGATTTAGCACTTCCTCTTCCATTAGCATAATCTGGATTCGGATAACGACGTCCAACACTATCAAGATTTAGACTCTCATTTCCTGAAGCGTGAATAAATAATATATCCTTACTCACAGCAAACCGAACTGCATTGTCAACCGTAGTTTTATCATAAGGAAATGATTTTCCAAAACTCATATTAATAATACTCGCTCCATTTTCCGCAGCATAACGAATTGCGTTTGCAATGTCTTTATCTCGTTCATCGCCATCAGGAACAACTCTTAACACCATTAACGAAACATTATCTGCAACACCATCAATCCCAAGACTATTATTTCTGACGCCTCCAATAATTCCTGCTACGTGTGTTCCATGACTCGCCTCTGGGCCCTCTACTTCATTATTTCCGTAATAACGTTCTGCGCTGTCATCATAATGATCACCAACAATTTTTCGTGAATCATAATCAACATTATAATTATAAATTAATTGATTATTTATTAAATCATATCGCGTATCAATATTTTTTTCTACGTCTTCAAAAGAGAGCCCTTTATCTAATGATTTAAAAAGTGACAATTTAAATTGTTGCAATAAACTATCACCATCAGGAAAATTATTTACATCATCCGTTGTTATTTTTTTATCTTTATATTGCTTTTGAATTTGACCCATCCACGTTTTAATTTCTTGTTGATTACTTAATTTTTTCTGCGTTTCTGCATATTTTTTAAGAAATTCTTCCTTAGCTAATACATACCATTTATAATGCTCTGGGTCTTGTTTTGATGCATCGGGATTATTTTCAAAAACCGATTTATATTTTTTATAAATTCTCGTAATCTCCAAATTATCGTGTTGTACATCTTCGGTTTTTCCACCAATAAAATCCCAACCATGAATGTCATCCACATATCCATTATGATCATCATCAATACCATTATTAGGAATTTCCAATAAATTGGTCCAAATATGTTCAATTAAATCTGGATGATCAACTTCTACGCCTCCATCAATAACAGCAACGATTACTTTTCTTGATGGCTTTCCTTTCAAAATTGTTTCGTATGCCTTGTTGCTACTTACACCCATCACCTTATCGCTGTTTAGGTCTAAATTATACCAATTATCTGGTAGCTTTTGTGCGTTTAAGGATAGGACACATCCTATGATGAAAAGAAATATCAGTTTGGTTTTTAGCGATAGCATTTGCTTTGTTTTATCATGACAATAATAAATAATTTTTCTTCTTATACCAATTGCAAATATATTTTAGTCCAAAGATGCGATGTAATTTTTTTATCAAGACGATTTAAAAAATCGTTGCATAGCCTTTGCCTACGGAACTATTTTTTTAAGAAGTATTGATGAAAAAGGACAAGTAGATTGGA
>JANXSD010000186.1 GCA_025352785.1 Bacteroidota bacterium | reverse complement strand
CAAAGAAATGATTGATGTATTTGAACTTTTCATTAAACAAAATTACGCAAGCTAACAGGCGTTTGGCAAAAAAGCGGGTTCAGTGGTTAATTGAACCTTCTACCTCGTATCAAATTTTGTCCTGGGTTGACAGTTTTGTGCTTCGAAAACCGCTTCTTCGCCAAGCGCCGAAACGTCAGGCCGTGAAAAAACATCTTTCCTTGTTTTATTTACTTTAAAATTTCGTTGTAAAAAACGTATCAACACATTGTCGCTACTTTTAAGAAGATTTATTTTAAGTTGCTAGTTGTGGTTGAAAAATTTGGAAGTGTTGAAAAGCGTAGGAATGGTTCTGTATTGACCCCCTAATAGATTAGGCACGTAGAGACAAAGTTAAAATTAATTAACTTTATCAAACTATGGCTATCAGAAAACTAACATTAGAAGAAAAGGTGAAAATTGTTCATGAAGCAGAGCAACTAGGGTTTACAGAAACCTCATTAAAGCACAATATCTCAGCGAGGCAGCTTTATCGATGGCGAGATAAGCTTCAGAATGGAGGATCAAAAGCATTGAGTTATGGAGCCAAAATAGATCCTGAGTTAAAGGCGGTGAAAGAAGAGAACTTGCAGTTAAAGAAGCTCGTTGCCAAACTTGCATTAGCAGTAGAAATTAAAGAAGAGCTTTTAAAAAAAACTTCGTTTCGAAACGGGACAAACGGCTAGTGGCAAAAATGTTTATTGGAATTGTGCGGTAAGGTCCTGTTTTGTTAAATTTTTTAGTTAGCTTTTTATATGATTTTAACTACCTTTGCGCCTCTGTTGAGCCTATAGGTCTACGTATCATTATGAAAATCAGCAAGTTATCACTTATTTCGATCCTTACCTTCCTCGCATTTACGATTGCGTTTTCTATATCGAATCATGCACAGGAAGCACAACCTTCTAATCTTCCAGCTTCGCACGCATTGCCGGCTGAAGGAACTAATCCTGAATCTGCTAAACCAGCTGAAAAGCTAAACGCAGGGAAAGTGATTATGGAGCATATTGCCGATAGTCATGGATGGCATTTGTGGGGACATACTGAAATCCCTTTGCCTGTTATCATTTATAGCAAGGCGCGCGGTCTAACTACGTTTATGTCGAGTGAATTTGAACACGGACATAAAGCCTACGAAGGATTCAAATTAGCAGAAGGAAGAGTAGTTGCAGTAAATGAAACAGCACCAGTGCCTGCTGAAGAAACAACAGTGAACGAAGAAATTACTGCTGGGATGTATGACATCTCGATCACTAAAAATGTAATGTCGTTATTTATTTCGATAGCTCTTATGTTATTGATATTTACAAATGTTGCAGGAGCTTACACACGTAAAAGAAAAGGATTAGCACCAACAGGATTACAAAATGCAATTGAACCAATAATTTTATTTGTTCGCGATGAAGTAATAAAGCCTGGCATCGGTGAAAAGAAATTTGAAAAATATGTTCCGTATTTACTAACGGTATTCTTCTTTATTTGGATATCAAATTTAATGGGATTGATTCCTGTATTTCCAGGAGGAGCGAATCTTACAGGAAATATTGCAGTAACAATGACCTTAGCGATTTTCACATTTATCATTGTTTCGGTAAGTGCAAACAAAGGATATTGGTTGCATATTTTCGCAATGCCTGGTGTTCCAAAACCAATTTTAATTCTGTTAACTCCTATCGAAATTCTTGGTGTATTCCTTCGTCCCTTTGTATTGATGATTCGACTTTTTGCAAACATTACGGCGGGTCATATTATCGGACTAGCATTCTTCTGTTTGATTTTCATCTTTGGTGAAAATGGTACTGGAGTTGGATTAGCGGTATCACCATTATCATTAGTGTTTACAGTGTTCATGACAACACTTGAATTGTTAGTTGCATTTCTTCAAGCGTATGTTTTCACGATGCTTTCAGCAGTATATATTGGAGCTGCCGTAGAAGAGCATCATCATGAAAAAGGACATTTAACGGAAGATGCACATCAAGAGTCCATCATTTAATTATTCAATCAAGAAATTATTTAATCTTTAATACTCAATACAATGTTATCAACCCTCTTACTCGACGCAGCAACTAATGGATCCAATATCGGAATCGGTTATGGTCTAGGTGCTGTTGGAGCAGGTCTTGCTGCTGTTGGCGCAGGTCTAGGTATCGGCCGTATCGGCGGAAGTGCTCTTGAATCAATTGCTCGTCAGCCTGAAGTTGCAGGTGACATCCGTAGCAACATGATTCTTGCTGCTGCTCTCGTTGAAGGTGCAGCCTTCTTCGCGATGGTTATCGGCCTTCTTGCAATCCTTACGAAGTAATTCCTAAGATTGCTCGCAAATTTATTAACCGGTGCGAAAGCGATTGGCTCAGCACCGGTTTATTGGAATTGCTAAAAAAAATTATTCGCTATTCATTAGCATCTAAATAAAACTGTAAAACATTAATTAATATGGAACTCGTTAAACCCGACTTCGGCCTCGTTTTTTGGATGACCGTATCCTTCCTGATTGTGGTATTCTTAATGCGCAAATTTGCATGGGGGCCAATCTTGTCATCATTAAAGGAACGTGAAAATTCTATTCAAGATGCATTGAATTCTGCTAAGAAAGCCAAAGAAGATGTGGCGAATATGAAAACAGAAAACGAACGCATTTTACAAGAAGCACGTAACGAACGTGATATCATGTTGAAAGAAGCACGTGAAGCGAAAGATGCAATTGTTAATGAAGCACGTTCAAGAGCAACTGTTGAAGCAGATCGTTTATTAAACATCGCGCGTGAATCTATTCAGAATGAAAAGATGGCTGCAATCACTGAATTAAAAAATCAAGTTGCAACACTTTCAATCGGTATCGCCGAAAAAGTTATTCGTCAGCAATTAGCGAATGATGATAAACAAAAAGCTTTAGTACAAGATCTTCTTAAAGAAGTAAAACTTAACTAAAGAGTCTGCCCATAATGCCATTCTGAATCAGACTCTACACTAAATTTAAGTTAAAAATTAACAAGCGTTTAATAGGATAAAATAATTGTTGCAAAGCAATTTAATTGGAGATTAAACTTTAAATATTGAGCCAATAAAAATGGTTGATTCAAAAGTAGCACGTAGGTATGCAAAGTCACTTATCGGACTAGCACAGGAACGTAATCTTACAGATAAAGTGTATGCTGATATGGAATTGGTGCGCTCTGTGTGTGATGCAAATCGCGATCTTGTTTTAATGCTAAATAATCCTATCGTTCAAACAGATAAAAAGAACATTGTTTTAAAGGCAATTTTTGCTGATAAAGTGGATGCATTAACAATTTCCTTTATGGATATTATTACGCGTAAAGGACGTGAAGCCTATCTTCCTGCAATAGCTGTTGAATATATTCAGATGTATAAATTTCAAAACGGAGTTAAAACTGCATTTGTAAAAACGGCAACGCCAATGGATACAGCATTAAGAGCTGAAATTATGGGCTTATTAAAAACATCGCAAGGAGAAAAAGTAGAATTAGTAGAAGAAGTAGATAAAGATCTTATCGGAGGATTTGTTCTTCGTGTAGGTGATAAGCAACATGATGCAAGTGTGAGTACAAAATTACGTCAGTTGAAAAATCAATTTGACGATAACTTGTATAACAAGGAAATTTAACAACGATTATAACATTATTAAATAACCAAAGTAATGGTAGAAGTAAGACCAGATGAAGTATCAGCTATCCTACGCCAACAGTTGGCAGGATTTAAGTCAGCTACTGAATTAGAAGAAGTAGGTACTGTACTCCAAGTGGGTGATGGTATCGCTCGTATTTATGGCCTCACACAAGTGCAATCAGGTGAGCTTATTGAATTTGAAAACGGTCTTAAAGGGATCGTATTAAATCTCGAAGAAGATAACGTTGGAGTTGTTTTGTTAGGAGCTTCAAATGATATCAAAGAAGGTGATACAGTAAAACGTACCGGTAAAATTGCATCGATCCGCGTTGGTGAAGGGATGCTTGGACGTGTTGTTGATACACTAGGAAATCCTATCGATGGAAAAGGTCCTATCACTGGTGATACATACGAAATGCCACTTGAGCGTAAAGCTCCTGGAGTAATTTATCGTCAGCCGGTTGCTGAGCCTTTGCAAACGGGTATCAAAGCAATTGATGCGATGATTCCTATTGGACGTGGTCAGCGTGAGTTAATCATTGGTGATCGTCAAACAGGAAAAACTGCTGTTGCCATTGATACCATCATCAACCAAAAAGAATTTTACGATAAAGGTCAAACGGTATATTGTATTTATGTTGCGATCGGACAGAAAGGTTCTACCGTTGCTAATATCGTTAAGACATTAGAAGAACGTGGAGCAATGCCATATACTGTTGTTGTTGCTGCTACCGCTTCTGAATCTGCTCCAATGCAATTCTACGCGCCAATGGCAGGTGCATCCATCGGTGAGTTTTTCCGTGATACGGGTCGTCCTGCATTAGTAGTGTATGATGATTTATCGAAGCAAGCAGTTGCATACCGTGAAGTTTCCTTATTACTTCGTCGTCCTCCAGGTCGTGAAGCATATCCTGGTGATGTATTTTATTTACACAGTCGTTTATTAGAGCGTGCTGCGAAGATTATTAAGTCGGATGACATTGCATCACAAATGAATGATCTACCTGTTTCATTACAAGGTAAAGTAAAAGGTGGAGGATCATTAACTGCACTTCCAATTATTGAAACACAAGCTGGTGACGTTTCAGCATACATTCCTACTAACGTAATTTCTATTACTGATGGTCAGATTTTCCTAGAAGCGAATTTATTCAACGCAGGTGTTCGTCCTGCAATTAACGTAGGTATTTCGGTATCACGTGTTGGAGGAAATGCGCAGATTAAATCGATGAAAAAAGTAGCAGGTACTTTAAAACTTGATCAAGCACAATACCGCGAATTAGAAGCGTTCTCGAAATTTGGTTCCGACTTAGATGCTGCAACAAAAGCGGTAATCGACAAAGGATCACGTAACGTAGAAATTTTGAAGCAAGGACAATATTCACCACAACGTGTTGAAGAACAAGTTGCGATTATTTATCTTGGAACAAAAGGATTATTACAAAGTGTTCCTTTGCGTAAAGTACGTGAGTTCGAAGCTGACTTCTTAACATTATTAAAAGCAAGTCACGCAACAGTATTGGCGCAATTAGCGAAAGGAATTATTAATGATGAGATCACAGGTGTACTTGAAAAAGTGGCGAAAGATCTATCGAAGAAATATGCTGCGTAATTCAGAATTTTACTAAAATTAATTTGTGTAGATGAAAAGTAGGGAAGACAATATTATAGTAAAAAAGACATTTGATTTTGCTGCGAAAATTCTGGATTTAAATGAATCATAAGTTGCATGCAAGCAATTTGTTCTTGCAAATCAGGTAGTAAAGAGTGGAACAAGTATAGGGGCAAATACACGTGAATCACAGAGGGCTGTAAGTACTGCTGATTTTGAAAACAAATTAGCAATTGCTCTTAAAGAAGCTGATGAAACAGAATATTGGCTTGACCTGATTGATTTGAAAGTCTTTAAAATTGAAGAGAAATTAAAACAAGATCTTCAAGAAATAATTAAATTATTAGTTTCTATCATTAATAGTTCAAAAAGGAACCGGAGTAACTAATTTAGAAATCAGAGTTAATTAAAAGAAATTCTGCATTCTGCATTCAAAAAGATGGCAAATTTAAAAGAAGTTCGTTTACGTATTGTATCTGTAAATAGCACACAGCAGATCACCAAAGCAATGAAAATGGTGAGTGCTGCAAAGCTTCGTCGTGCACAAAATGCAATCACACAATTACGTCCTTATGCAAATAAGTTACGTGATATATTAGAGAATTTATCTTCTTCAATGGAAGGTTCAGATGGAAGTGCGTATGCGCAAGTTCGTCCGGTAAATAATATTTTAATTATTGCGATTACTTCTAATAGAGGATTAGCTGGAGCATTCAACGCAAATATTGTTCGTACAGCAAATCGTTTGTTGGCCGATGAATACAGCAATCTTTATAAAACGGGTAATGTGAAAGTTCTGTGCATTGGCAAGAAGGGAAGTGATTCGTTTAGTAAAACGAAAGATCTATACATTGGTCATCATAATGAGATTTATAATCATCTAGATTTTGCATCCGCTTCAGCAATTGCAACACAAGCGATGCATGATTTTACAGCAGGTAAATACGATAAGGTAGTTGTTATTTACAATCAATTTAAAAATGCTGCTGTACAGATAGTTCAAACAGAACAGTTGTTACCGATTCAACCACCAGCTGCAAAAGCGGATGCAAGTAAAATGAAACATGATTATATCTTCGAACCTAGCAAAGAAGAAATAGTGTTGGAGTTAATTCCTAAATCAATCAAAACGCAATTGTACAAAGCATTGTTAGACTCTCATGCTTCTGAGCATGGTGCACGTATGACAGCAATGAGCAAGGCTACAGACAACGCTGGTGAATTAATTAAGGATCTTAAGCTTTCTTATAATAAAGCGCGTCAGGCATCTATTACAAATGAAATTCTTGAAATTGTTGCAGGTGCAGAAGCATTGAATGGATAAAAGATTAAAATGATATTTTTAAAGAGCCACCTCTAAAGGGTGGCTCTTTGCATTAGTATAATTTTGATCGAAAGAATAGGTATTATACCAACTGCCAATATGTTTTAGTCTAATCTACTTGTCCTTTTTCATCAATACTTCTTAAAAAAATAATTTCGTAGGCAGAGGCTATGCAACGATTTTTTAAAATCGTCTTGATAAAAAATTACATCGCATCTTTGGACTAAAACATATTTGCAATTGGTATTAGATGTGGCAACAGCAAATAGGATATCTAAACAATTATATTTATATATTTGATATACCTAAATCTTTCGATCATGAAATCGATACGTATACTCATCTGCCTTCTATTAGCACTATCGAATATCGCTTCAGCAACACCAATTACAATTGTTTTACAAGGGATGGACGAAGCCTGTGGAGGAGCAAATGGCACAGTAAAAATTCAGATTCTGTATGGTGGAAATCCCCCTTATACTTTTTTATGGTCAAGTGGTGCAATTACAACAGGAAACCTAACTAATATATCGGCAGGAACCTACTCTCTTCTTGTTACTGATGCCAATGGAGATACCGCTTCTGCTTCTTATACAATAAACAATAATCCATTCTTAAATGCAGGAGCACTCACTTATCTCTTCCCAGGAATTCCAAATGGCGGAGCTCATCCCTGCAAAACTTTTTGTAATGGAATTGGATTTTTGGAGTTATATGCAATCAATGGAACAGCGCCTTATTCACTCTTTGCCTATTGTGCAACAAATACAAATATTACAACAGGGTTTTCTTCTCTATACAATTCATTAACGGTAGAAAATATTTGTTCGAATGATATTTATACAGTGTTACTTACTGATGCAAATGGTTGCTCAGGAAATCCAGCGCCTACTTATAATTATCTTCCAACAAGTTTTGCATTTAACTCCACAATTTTTCAAGCGTGTAATGGTGTTGCAAACGGTTCCGTTTCTTTTGATTTTTATGATTCGCAATCATTTCCATATTCACTAAATTTTACAGGACCTACCACACAAACGTTATCCTATAATTTTCAAGGAGCAGTAGGTGTAAATAATCTGTTACCAGGCACTTATCAATTTACAGTCACTAATACAGTTACAGCTTCTTTATGTGATTCAACATTTACAATTGTAATTCCTGATGCAGGATTTAATTGTGGAACAGTAAGTGGTCAAGTATATTTAGATACCATTCGTAACTGTAACATGGATGCTAGTGAACCACTACTTGCAGGAAGATTGATAGAATTTAATCCAGGAAATTATTTTGCGACATCGGATAATTTTGGAAATTACACAGCAAAAGTACCGTATGGAACATATACAGTAAGTACCATTTCTAGTTCAAATTATTTTTCTGTTTGTGATAGTACAGGAATCGTTGTAAGTGCAATTAGTAATTCGATTACCAATGTAAATATTGCTGATTCTTCTAATGTTGGTTTTGATGTTGCAGTTGGAATGTATAATTCAGCAATAAGACCGGGCTTTGATTTTTCACTTTATCTTGATGAAAGAAACTTAAGTTATATCTCTTGCAGTTCATCAATTGTAAGCATTTTTTTTCCAAGTAATTTAACATTTGTTTCGTCAACACTGCCATCTACGTTAGTTGGAAATAATCAAGTTGATATTACATTCGGTGCACTAAATACATTTCAGATAAATAATGCACATTTAATTTTTAGCACTCCTCCTGATCCAAATTTAATCGGAACCAATTTAGGATTTACGGCAAGTTTAACTTCGGGATGTCCTGAAAATAATCTTACCAATAACACAACGAGTATTAATCCACTTGTTACAGGAAGTTTCGATCCGAATGATAAAACAGTAGCGCCCATGAATGGCTTGGATAATTTTTTATTAGTTGATGTTGATTCATTGCTAACATACACTATTCGTTTTCAAAATACAGGAACAGATACCGCATTCAATATTGTTGTAGTTGATACATTAGACATGAATTTAAATGTTGCATCATTTCAATTTGTTGGATCCTCACATCCATCGCATTGGGAATTAACAGGACATAATATTTTGAAAGTTTATTTCAATACTATTTTACTGCCTGATAGTAATACAAACGAATCAGAAAGTCATAGTGCATTTTGCTATAAAATATTTACAAAACAAGCTAATCAAATTGTAAATATCCCCTATGTATTAAACAACAAAGCAGATATTTATTTCGACTTCAATCCTCCCGTTACAACAAATACAATTTTTAACACTTTAGATGTTTCCGTAGGATTGAATGAACATTTAGCAGATAAAACGATTCAATTATTTCCAAATCCTGTTAGCAAAAAACTCTTTGTAAAAATTGATAATGCTTTAACATTAACAGCAATTCGAATTATTGATTTGCAAGGGAGACAAATTAAAAACAGTAACCAGTCAGGAAATATTATTTCGATTGATGTCTCAGGTTTTCAATCTGGTGTTTATTTAATTGATGCAATTGTAAAAGATACGAAAGGATCGACTTATCATTTAGCACCACAGAGGTTAGTGAAGGAATAAATCTTAAAGAGTGATGGTGCGGATAAAATTTATGACATCAGGAACTAAAAAAAAGTAGTGTTTCACAAAGAAAATAAACTCACCGATTCAAAAAATATTCTTTAAACTCTTGAATTTCTTTGTTTTCTATTTCAATATATTTTTCAAATATTTTATCACCTACTTGTTTGCGCAATGCAGAGATTCCTACATCAATTAAGCGTAATCCTGTTTGTGTAAGTAAAATATTATCAAAGACTAATCCACCGATATTGGAAGGTCTTTTTAAATCACGGTGTGCAAATCCAGCATTGTTTAGAGTATTAAGCTCGTCTTCAAAAACATCAAACCATAACTCCCTTATCTCGACTTCATAAGCTCTGTAATCTATTGGATGAATCCTTTCCATCACCAACATTTCTGCTTGAATAGATTCATTAAAATCTAACCGAATAAATTTTGCTACTAAATTATTAATACCGTTTGCGTATTGCATTTTCTCTGCTTCACTTCCAATTTCAGAACGCGTGTCACCGAGAAATAACTTGCCAACTTCCGTTTCACTAATAACAATTACCGTATTATTGGCGCCAGCAGAAAGTTTACGTGGGTATTTCATAATTTTTAATTTATTAATCTTTCGAAAAATAATCCCCACTTTGGTAAACTCCTGTTTCGAGTTTTACAATTTGCATCAGGAGATCATTCGCTAATGAACTTGCCCCAAAGCGAAACCAATCAGGGCTTAACCATGCTTCGCCTAATGTTTCACGAACCATCACTAAATAATGTAATGCTAGTTTAGCTGTTGCAATTCCACCTGCAGGTTTCATCCCAATCATTTTTCCTTCGCTATAATAAAAATCACGAATTGCTTCAAGCATCACCAATGTAACTGGCATTGTTGCCGCAGGTTGAATCTTTCCTGTTGATGTTTTTATAAAATCAGCACCCGCATGCATCGCTAAATCAGAAGCGCGACGAACATTGTCGAGTGTACTTAATTCTCCCGTTTCTAAAATTACTTTTAAGTGCGCATGTCCACACGCTTCTTTAACAGCTGCAATTTCATCGAACACATAATTATAATCACCTTGTAAAAAATGTCCGCGTGAAATCACCATATCAATTTCATCTGCGCCTTCGTTCACAGCATATTTTGTCTCTTCCAACTTAACTTTACGTGTGCTCATTCCACTCGGGAAAGCGGTTGCAACAGATGCCACTTTAACTCCACTGTTACCTAACGCCTCTTTAGCAATACGTACCATGTTTGGATAAACACAAACTGCTGCTGCTGCAGGTAAATCGGGCATCGCATCATGCGGACGAATTGCCTTCGCACATAACTGACGTACTTTTCCAGGAGTGTCGCGCGCGTCAAGCGTTGTAAGGTCCATCATGCTCAGTGCAAGCTTTAATCCCATCAACTTACTTTCGTTTTTAATGCTGCGTTTTGTAAAGCGAGAAACGCGTTCTTCAACTCCAATCTGATCGATTGCTGGTGAAAGGTGGATGTTGTATTTCATATTTATTAATGTGCTGATATGCCAATATGCTGATGTGCCAATGCCCCCCAAAACCCCCTTGACCTCCCTAAATCCCCCCCCGCAAGGAGGGACTTGATATTTTGATTTTTAATATTAATTCTAAGAACTAAATTTTCTTTGTTCCCCTCCTTTGGAGGGGTTAGGGGAGGCTAAGTTAAATTAGAGTTGTGTTCTCGTTTTTTTTGACCTCCCTAAATCCTTCCTAAGGAGGGACTTGATATTTTATGTTCGTAATTTTTAATTCGTATGCGATAGCTATCGGGACGTAATTTATTTTAAGCAAACGATTGAAGTTCGTATAACTTTTTATAATATCCTGCTTGTGCTAAGAGATCATTATGGGTTCCGCGTTCAACAATTTTTCCTTTTTGTAACACAATAATTTCATCAGCATGTATAATAGTTGACAACCTGTGTGCGATGACTAATGTTGTTCGTTGACGCATTAAATTCGTTAACGCATCTTGAACTAATCTTTCCGATTCTGTATCTAATGCAGACGTTGCTTCATCAAGAATAAGTATTGGAGGATTTTTTAATACAGCTCGAGCAATACTTAATCGTTGTCGCTGACCACCTGATAATTTTCCACCACGATCACCAATTGGAGTTTGATAACCTTGCGGCATTGCAATTATAAATTCATGCGCGTTTGCAACTTTAGCAGCATTAATCACCTCTTCCTCTTTCATGTCAGGCATCCCGAAAGCGATGTTATTAAATACAGTATCGTTAAACAAAATTGACTCCTGCGTAACAACACCCATTTGCGTCCGTACATCATGAATTCTGAATTCACGAATGTTAATTCCATCCATTAGCACTTCGCCATTATCTGGATCATAATAACGAGGAAGCATATCTGCTAATGTAGTTTTACCAGATCCTGATTGACCTACTAATGCAATTGTTTTTCCTTTAGGAACAACAAGATTGATATCTTTTAAAACAGAACCTTCATCCCCTTTACGATACGAGAAAGAAACATTTTTAAACTCTATTCCCTTTTCAAAGGTATTTAATGTTTTAGGATTTAATGGTTCTTTTACTTTAATTTCTGCATCTAAAATTTTATAAATTCGCTCGGAAGAAGCCATTCCCTTTTGAATATTATAAAATGCAGTTGTTAAGCTTTTTATTGGAGGTAGTAGTTGCGAAAAAATGGCGATGTATGCGATGAACTCTGATGGTCCCAGATTGCCTTCGTTATGAATAACAATTATTCCTCCTAAATACATCACTACCATCATCACAACAGTTCCTAAAAACTCGCTCATTGGAGAAGCCATATCTCGACGGCGATTTATTTTTACTTGTAACTTGTAATGATCTTTATTAAGTGTCCCAAATTTTTCTGTTGCGTTTTTTTCTGCTGTGAATGCATGTATGATTCTTAATCCGCCAAGTGTTTCTTCGATGTTACTTAAAAGTTCGCCCATCTTATCCATTGCTAATGTAGATTTGGTACGCAAACTTTTTCCAACACTTCCAATCAATAATGCTGCGATAGGTAATAAAATTAATACGATAATGGTTAGATGAACACTCATCGTAAACATTGTAATAAGAAAAATAATAATGTTTAATGGTTCGCGGAATGCTGCCTCTAATGAATTCATGATTCCGTATTCTACCTCTTGCACATCACTCGTCATGCGAGAAATTAAATCACCTTTTTTTTCATCCGTAAAGTAACCGATAGGCAAAGAAAGAATTTTATTGTACAACATCGAACGCACATCTCTAACAACACCATTACGAATTGGAATGATATAATACATCCCAAGATATCGTGTTAAATTTTTTAGAAACATGATGATCACTACTAAAATACTGATCGTAAGTAATGCTTGAATTTGTCCTTCGCGAATTACTAAATCAGAAAGAAAATAGTTGAGATTATTTAATAATGCATTTACCGATAAACTCCACGGCATCATTTTATAATTACGCGCTTGACTGAATAATACGTTCAGAAAAGGAACGATCATCGTTAAGGAGAAAAGCGAAAAGATAACCGTTAGGATATTAAAAAACACGGAAATGGCTGCTGTGCTTTTATAAGGTTTAAGAAAGCTGAGGAGTCGTAGATAATTTTTCACCGGGCAAAGATAATTAATCCATTATGGGTGCACTTCAAATTGTTACCTTTGTACTTATGGATTCGGTACGCCAACAGAAATATTCCAAGTTGATTCAGAAAGAACTAGGAGAACTCTTTCAAAGAGAGGGACGTAATTGGTATGGAAATCATTTTATCACTGTAACAGGTGTTAAAGTGACTCCTGATTTAGGTTTGGCAAGGGTACAAATAAGTATTTTCAAAGCTCCCGACCCTAAACTGATCCTTAAAGATATCAAGAAACATCTTTCTGAAATCCGTAAAGAATTGGGGCTTCGTATTGGTAAACAAGCTCGTATTGTTCCTCAACTGGAGTTTTTTATCGATAATAGTTTGGATTATGTAGAGCATATTGATAAACTGTTTAAGAATCTGCATATTCCCCCTGCTGAAGACGATAAAGAATAGTCGATTTCTTTCCTTTTTGTTGCCTTAAAGGCGATATCTGTCGACCATTCCTCTTACATTTAGTAGATTCGTAGCCAATTTCTTTATCTAATTATGCAGTACGATCCGATAAAACGCCGTCTTGGCAACGTCTTTAATAAGAGTCCATTCCTAAGGAAAACCTTTTATAATTTGCTTGATCTTTTACTTTTAAGAGCTTGGCATGTTCACAAAGAATTACGAACTTGGGAAAAAACAGCTCCTAACACACCTCAAATTTTAGATGCGGGTGCTGGTTATGGTCAGTATAGTTTTTGGTTGTGGAATAGGAATAAGAAGTCGAAAATTTTGGCCGTGGATGTGAAGGAAGAACAAGTTGCGGATTGTAATTCGTTTTTTGATTCGATTGGCGCAAGCAATCAAGTGAAATTTGTAGTGGATGATTTGACCATTTACAAAACTTCTGAAACGTACGATCTGGTAATTTCCATTGATGTGATGGAGCATATTCTGGAAGATGTTCAAGTGTTTAAGAATTTCCATGCTTCCTTAAAACAAGGAGGAATGGTATTAATTTCTACTCCGAGCGATCAAGGAGGATCAGATGTAAGTGGTGAAGGGGAATCATCTTTTATTGAAGAGCATGTGCGTGATGGATACAACATCAAAGAGATTGAAGATAAAATGCGTGGTGCTGGATTTTCAAAAGTGGAAGCACGATATCAATACGGAACGCCAGGAAAAATTTCGTGGAGATTATCGATGAAGTATCCAATTCTTGCATTAGGCGCTACAAAATTGTTCTTTATCTTCTTGCCATTTTATTACCTCATTGCATATCCAATTTCTTATGTGTTAAATTGGATGGATGTATCGATGAGTCATTCAACAGGAACAGGACTGATTGTTAAAGCTTGGAAGTAATAATGCTTCAAAAATTTCTTTAGCAACAGTATTCTTCCATAAAATATAATTCGCCTTAAAATAATTTCTTCACAATGAAGTTAGCCTGGACTATTGCAAAGCGATATCTTGTTGCGAAGAAATCTCATAACATGATCAATTTGATTAGTGGTATGAGTGTGATTGGTGTTGGTATTGGAACAATGGGTTTGATCATCGTGCTTTCTGTTTTTAATGGTTTTGGAAATCTAGTACTTGAACTTTACAATAGTTTTGATCCTGATGTACGCATTACATTGATAGAAGGAAAAACTTTTTTACCAGAAGAAGCTTCAGTTTCTTTGATTAGAAAAGTTAAGGGCGTTGAAGCAATTACTTTTTCGTTAGAAGAAAATGCGCTGTTACGTTATAACGAACATCAATACATCGCCACTGTGAAAGGTGTTGACGAATCGTTTATGAAAACGAGTAAGTTGGATGATAAAATTGTAGATGGTGATTATTTTCTGCAAAAAGATTCTATTAATTTCATGATTTTAGGAGGACAAATTGCCTATTCATTGGGATTACGCATTAACGATCCTACGCATTCTATTTCTGTTTTCATGCCTAAGAAGGGATTAGATGCATCTACTGCTATGTTGGATCCGACGTCTGCATTTTCGCAAAGAAATATTTCAGCATCTGGAATATTTTCTGTTCAACAAGATTTTGACAGTAAGTATGTCATCGTTCCAATTGAATTTATGCGTGAGCTCACAGGAATTGATCAAGGAATTACAGCATTAGAAATTAAATTTGCAAAAGATGCTAATGAACAATTAACAATGGCAACTATTAATAAAATAGCGGGAAATAAATTTGATGTAAAAGGTCGTTTGCAACAACATGACTTTCTTTATAAAATTTTAAAGTCAGAGAAATTTGCCGTTTATTTGATACTAGGATTTATACTTTTAATTGCTGCATTTAATTTATTTGGAACACTAAGTATCCTTATTCTTGATAAGCGAAAAGATATTACTATTTTGATGAATATGGGATCATCATTAAAATTGGTTCAAACAATATTTTTATTAGAAGGATTATTAGTTTCGGTAGGTGGAGCGTTGATAGGAATGTTTCTTGGTGCAATAATTTGTTTTTTACAACAAACATTTGGTCTATTAAAATTAAATAATGGTGGAGGTTTTCTTATTGATGCATATCCTGTTGCTATGGAGGCACAAGATTTTTTAATTGTCTTTGCAATAGTATTCTCGATTGGATTCATTGCTTCGTGGTACACTTCGCATCAAATTGTTAAACGGCAAATTCCAAAACAATTAATTAAGTAATAACAATGTATGGTTTCCTTTAAATGATAACACGCTATTTTTTCTACCTTTAACAAAATGAATAATTGGAAACCGTATGGAGCACTCGTAGGCTTATGTTTTTTATGGGGAACCACCTATTTGGGAATTAAAATTGGCTTGCAACATTTTCCAACATTTCTTTTTTCTGGTATTCGATTCATCATTGCAGGAGGGCTTATACTTTTTGTGTTCGCAATTCAAAAAAGTACACGATGGCCAACACCTAATGAGCTTATAAAACTATCTATAAGTGGCATGTTAATATTTGTAGGAGGAAACTTATTTCTATGTTTGGCAGAAGTAAGTGTACCTAGTGGTCTAGCAGCTTTAGTGAATACCGCATTTCCATTATGGATTGTAATAATTACACGTATCTGGAATCCTGTTGAACGAACGCCATGGCTCGCCATCATTGGTATCCTCATTGGTTTTGCAGGACAACTAATGATTTTCTATGAGCAATTATTTCTTTTGCAAAACGCAGCATACTTAGGTGGAATAATTTTTTTAGTTGCAGGTGTTATTAATGGATCTCTTGGATCGGTACACATGAAAAAAAATCCAGTAAACATTAATCCTATTTTAACTGGTGGATTACAGATGTTAATTGGTGGATGTGTTACTACCGTAATTGGATTATCAAGAGGAGAAATGCCGGCAATGCATTCAAACGCTGAAGGATGGTATGCGATGATTTATTTAATTATTGCGGGATCAATAATAGGATACAGCTTATTTGTATACGCATTAAATCATTTGCCTGCTGCGATGGTATCAGTTTATGCATATGTTAATCCAATTGTAGCATTATGGCTTGGATGGATTCTTTTGCATGAACCTGTAAGTAAACGTACAATCATGGCAATGGTTGTTACGATGATTGGCGTTTTTATCGTTAATAGAGGGATGTCGAGAGCTAGAAAAAAACAATTAGTAATGAATAAAATTTGTGGAATTAATTAGCGCTCCTGTAAATCAATGGATGCTTTAGCCTCTTTGTAATAACGAAAGGGAACAAGCAACATTCCAAAACATTCTCCTTCTTCTTTATTTAAATGTTTGTGATGCATTTTATGCGCTTTACGGATAGCTCGCATGTAAATATTTTCACTTTTTCTGAAAACTTTAAATCGCTGATGTATAAAAATATCATGCACAAAAAAATAGGCAAATCCATAAAGGGCAATTCCAATTCCGATAAATAAACGGATATCATTTCCTTTTAAAACACCAAGCATAATTAAAATCATACTTGGCACGGCAAAGATTAAAAAGAAAGCATCGTTCTTTTCGAAAAAACCTGATTCCGTTTGATGATGATCTTTGTGTAATATCCATAATAATCCATGCATCACATATTTATGTGTGAACCATGCCACAAACTCCATAATGAAGAAGGTGAGGATAAGTGCGAAGATATTAATGGCAATATTCATTTTGATGTAAGGGTAAAATTAGTAGAACTAACAAAAACTATAACGATTAAGTCAGTAAAATGTTTTTTTGATATAATAATACCAAATTATTTATTCATTTTATTTTAGCTTTAATGTTACTACTCGATTTTGAAAAACAAAAAAATGGGTGCAGCGAAAAATTTCCTACACCCATCTAAATTTCAATTACTTATTTTCCTCCGAATATCCCTTTTAAGGAGTCTACCATTCCACCTAATCCGCCAGATTGGCTCGACAATGATGCCAGGAGACTATCCATAGTAAAAGATTGATCATTTGGATCATTTGTTTTGTGAACAAACTGCTCCATTACTTTCGGGATTAATCCAGAAACGATGTTGCCAGAAGAGTTAGCATCCAAACCGAATTTTTGAGAAAGCTGTGATGTTACCATTTGCGAAATTTGTCCAACAATTGGATTGCCAGCAATATTTTCACTTTTAAAAAGATTACTTATGCCGTCAAGATTTCCTCCTGAAAGTTGTTCTTTTAAGCCGTCCATGATACCATTAGCTGTTTGGGCTATTACTGCATCATTTTTTTCATTCGGAACCGAAGGATTATTAATAATCGGTTCTCCAGCATTTTCTTTTACTAAGTTGAGAAGATTTTCAAACATGATTATATAATTTTATCAGAGATTGCTATCAAGATAATTTATTAGTATTATTTTAGAGTTGCTAAACTAGCAATCCATGCATCACGTAAAGGTGCCCAACCTTCATCGTAAGCTGTTGGTTTTAAATGATTTTCAAGTTGCTTTAACAAGGTTCCAATCTGTTTTAAACTTTTAACTTTTTCCGCTTTATCATTCCATGAAGATCGGATACCATCCCAAGAATCTTTATAAATATCAGAATCAATATTTTTTGCAAGCATCTGAATCGCTTTACCAAAACCTTCAGCAGTAGAAGCACTGCCTAATTTTTTCGTCCATTCGTCTTTAACTTTCGACCATTTCTTACCATAAGCGTTTTGATTTAGATGACTTGTAAAATCAGAAATAATTTTATTGGTGGCAGTTACTGATTCTTCACTTAGTGATGGAACAGTGGGTTTTTTATGCTTTTGAGCAAAGCCTGTAACTTGTACGCTTACTAAAAGAATAAAAATAAGGAGGATCTTTTTCATGGTAGATGTTATTTAGTATGTCAATGATAATTAATTGATCATAGATTTCCTAATGAAGGTGATACAATTCATCAATTCTTCAATTCACTGTCAAACAGGATAATATTATATTTGTGATGAATTAGAGGAATACCTTTATAAAATTATTCTTATACTATCAATCACTATATTATGCGACAACGCTATCTGTTATTTCTTTTTATAACGCTATCTATCTATTCATGCAAAACTCGAACATCACAACCCTTTGGACGAAATCTGGAATTAGAAAATAAGAGATGGGTTTTACGAGAAATGAATGGGAAAGCGATTACTCCAACTGCTGAAGGTAAAGTTATGTTTATATTATTTGATACAAAAGATAATACGTACGGTGGAAGTGGAAATTGCAATTCGATGAATGGGATGTATACTGTGCAAGACGAGATGATAAATATTCATGAAATGGTAAGTACCAAAATGGCTTGCCCAAATATGGAAATTGAGGCGGAATATTTTTTGATGCTATCAAAAGCAAATCGGTATGAATTAAAAAAGAAACGTGAAGGTGGTATTGAAAAAGAAAGTTTAATTTTATACAACGACATAAATCAAGTTGCAAAATTTGATGCAGTTAATCTCCAATAATTTCATATGTTGGAAATTAATTTACTGAGTCTTATTAATTTATCGGGGCTCTTCTTTATCTACGTCTTTCAAAATGTTTTGTACCTCTTGATCCGTTTGTCGAAGTTTTTCTCTGCATAAACGAATCAATTCACTTGCGCGTTTAACATGTTTTGCAAGGGTATCAATACTTGCTTCACCTTGTTCCAGTTCTTCTAATATTTGTTCGAGTTCTGCTTTCGATTTCTCGTAATTAAATTTTTCAGCCATTTTTTATTGTTGTAATTGTACTATTTAATTCTCCATTTGCAAAAACTGTTTTGATGTTATCTCCTATTGATAATAAAGTAAGATCTGAAATTAATTGATCATCTTTTAACGTATACGAATATCCTCTTTTTAACACATTTAATGGATCTAATATTCGGATTTTATTTTCAATTGATTTGAATAAATCTTCCTGTGAATTTAATGTAGATTTCGATAATCGCAAGAGCTCTTGATGGTTTAATTTTAATTCGCGCAGTTGACTATCAGAAATATAATTTTCAGACGAAGATATTTTATGAATGATAAATTTTAATTCGGATTGTTCTTGATTTATTTTGCTACTTACATTCGTTCTAAAATTTAATAATGTGTAATCCAATAATTGTTGCTCATTTTTTAAAGCGAATTTTGAATTTGATGACAATAGCGATCCAGCATCATTTAAAAATATTTTTTCTGTATCAATTTGTTCGGTGAGTCGTCCTTCCATTTCTTGCCAAAGCGAAATTATTACTGATTCAAAATTTGCATTATGATTCACTAAAAACACAGCAGCATCGGTAGGTGTTATTACAGCTAAATTTGCAACTTCATCCACAATACTTTGGTTTGCGGAATGACCAATTCCCGTTATGATAGGTAAGGGAAATCTTGCTACCGCTCTTGCTAAACTATAATCATTAAAGCATCCTAAACTAGATGCGCCACCGCCACCACGAACTATTAAAACAGCATCAAACTCTTCAACTATTAGTTGCTCGTAAATTTCAATCAACTTCGCAATGATATCTGTTGCAGCCAAATCTCCTTGTAATAAGGAAGGGAATAATTTTACTTTAAAATGATATCTATAATTATTTTCCACTAAACGTTTAATAAAATCTTCATAGCCACGTGAATCTTTCGCCGAAATCACAGCAATTCTTTGAATCACTTCTGGCAATTTACGATTTCGATTTAATTCAAATATCCCTTCTTGCTTTAATCGCTCAATTGTTTTACGTCGTTCGAGTTCCAATTGACCAAGCGTGTAAGATGGATCTAGATCATGAACGATAAGGCTTAAGCCATAGCGCTCATGAAATTGTACCTCTACACAAATAAGAATTTGTAATTGTTCACGTAAATCACCATCAGTTTCTTGAACAAAACGTTTATGTAATTTTTCAAATGCCGAAGCCCATATAATCCCTCTAAATTCTGCCTTAGGAGTAATATTAATTTCATCTTTTTCTGCCAATTGCAAATAACAATGTCCACGACTCACTTTTAAACCGATAACTTCTGCCACCACCCAAAAACGCTCTTGTCCGAAAATATGGCGGACAGTAGCACTGATCTGACGCGCTAGCGCTGAAAGCGTAAGGATAGATTCGGAAGATGACATTTGCAAAAATTGGTTCACAAAAATACTCAAGAATATCGAAGAAAATCAATTCCGTTTCTTATAACTGAAAACTGCCCATGAATTTAATACAATAGCAAAAATTAAAATAATTCCTAAGTTAAATTGTATATCGCGAAAGGTACTCCCTTTCAATACGATCATTCGAACTACTTCGATGAAATAGGATACTGGATTGAACCATGTAACTACTTGCGCCCAATATGGCATGCTGTCAATTGACGTGTATAATCCCGACATCATTATAAAAATCATCATCAAAAAAAATGCTAACAGCATTGCCTGCTGTTGCGTTTGAGAAATAGTAGAAATCAATAACCCTAATCCTAAAACTGCAATTAAATAGCATCCAGAAAAAAGATACAGTAATCCGATATTTCCTAAAGGGACAATGCCATAAAATACTCTTGCTACCAGAAGTCCTAATGAAAGTACAAACATTCCCATCATCCAAAATGGAATTAGTTTTCCTAAAATAAAATGATACTTTTTTATTGGTGTAACGTTAATCTGTTCGATGGTACCAATTTCTTTTTCCTTAACGATGTTTAGTGCTGCAAGAAAAGCACCCACCATTGTTAAAAGTATTACTAAAATTCCTGGCACCATAAATAATTTATAATTCATGTGTGGATTGTACCAATTTGTTGATGTAATATTTAATCTTTTGACCTCATCAAATCGAGGTAATTGCACCCATTTTAATCGCACATCTTGGTTGTAGTCACGGAGAATTACCGAGAGATACGAGGCTCCCAAATTTGCACGCATCCCATTAATCGCATTCACAGACATCAGCACTTCTGTTTCGCTTTCTTTCACAAGATCTTTTTCAAAGTGCGCAGGAATTTCGAGTATGATATCTGCATGATCACGTTCAACTAATTCCATTGCATCTAGATGTGAATCATTTATTCCTGTTAAAATGAAATATCCAGATGCAGTAATCTTATAAATCATACTGGTTGAATAGGTGGAATGATCATGATCGACGATCGCAATTTTTACATTCTTTACCTCGTAATTTGCAGCTTGTGGTAAAATAATTAATTGAATAATGGGCATAATAAAAATCATCCGAAGAATGGAAGGATCACGAAAGATCTGGCGAAACTCTTTTTCTAATAAGTATCTTAAAATATTCATGTTTGAAATTATGAAAGACGAACTTTATATTTCTTAATACTTATGATGAGAAGAAAAATTGTCATGCTTAAAAGTATACAGCTCTCTTTCCAGATCGATTGAATACCTAACCCTTTTATCATAACAGCTTTTACTATGAAGTAATACCATTTTGCAGGAACAAGATTAGAAATTAATTGCAATGGTAATGGCATATTTTCAATAGGAAACATAAATCCACTTAACATGAGGGTAGGTAAAAACAATCCCATTAATGAAATCAACATCGCAACTTGTTGGCTATTTGTTATCGATGAAATTAATATTCCTAGTGATAGCGATGTAATGGTAAAAAGTAAACTTAATGCAATAAGTAAAAAGATACTTCCTTGTATAGGTAGATCAAGTGCAAATACACTTAATAGAAGAATGCTTATAATATTTACTAGTGATAATAACAGATAAGGAATTGTTTTAGCAAGTATAATGGTAATGGGTTTAAGCGGAGAAACTAAAAGCACTTCCATCATCCCTAATTCTTTTTCACGCACGATGGCGATGGAGGTCATGAGCGTACTTACAAGCATCAAGACCATCGACATTACTCCTGGAACAAAATTAAATGCTCCCTTTAACTCGGGATTATAAAGCATTCTAACTTCAGCATGAATGCTGTAAGGTAGTTTACGATTTTTATTCAAGTCATTTTGCCAATCTTGAATAATCGAAGAGGCATAATTTGTTAAAACAGTAGCAGTATTGGGATCAGAGGCATCTGCTATGATTTGAATTTGTGCTGTATTCGTATGGGATATAGATTGGTTAAAATGTTGCGGAAAAATTATTGCCATTTTAATTTTACCTTCTTTAAAATATTTTTCAAGGTCTTTGGTTGATACTAAATAATCATTCACTTCAAAGTATTTACTAGCGTCAATCCTATTGATAAGCGTTGTTGAAGCAAAGTCTTTTGAAGGATCCAGAATTGCTATTTTCGCATTTTTTACTTCATTGGTTAAGGCAAAACCAAATATCGTGATCTGAACAATTGGCATTCCGAATAGAATAAATAAGGTCTTTGGATCACGCAAAATGTGATACCATTCCTTTCTAACAAAAACTAAAAATTGTTTCATAGGTGAATTTATTGGTCTGCTTGTCGTTGTGCTTTTCTCGCAAGAATTAAGAAAACATCGTCCATTGTTTTTGCATTATGGTACCTCTTTAAATTTGATGGAGTGTCTAACGCTTCAATCTTACCATCTACCATTATTGATACACGATTGCAATATTCTGCTTCGTCCATGTAATGTGTTGTAACAAATACAGTTGTTCCATTGGCAGATGCTTGATAAATCATTTCCCAAAACTCTCTTCTCGTTATAGGATCGACACCTCCAGTTGGTTCATCTAGAAATACAATTGCTGGATTATGAACAATAGCAATTGAAAATGCTAATTTTTGTTTCCATCCTAATGGTAATGATTTTACTAAGGAATCTTTTTCATTAAGGAGATGTAATTGATCAAGTAAGGAAGATGTTTTTTCATGTATTTGAGATTTATTTAATCCATAGATTCCAGAATAAAATCTTATATTTTCTTTAACAGTTAAATCTTCATACAACGAAAATTTTTGACTCATATATCCGATATTTCGCTTTATCTCTTCAGGATATTTGTACACATCATAGCCTGCAACACTTGCTTCGCCTGAGCTTGGTCGACTTAGTCCGCATAACATTCGCATTGCAGTAGTTTTACCAGCACCATTCGCTCCTAAGAAACCAAATATTTCACCTTTATGAACATCAAAAGTGATGGCATTTGTGCCAATGAAATCACCAAATGATTTTGTGAGGTCCTTAACAATAATCACTTTTTCAGTTTCCATCTTCATTTATAAATTGACATGGTTTTGCATCAATGCGATAAAGCAATCTTCAATAGTAGGATCCACGATTTTTAACTCTGCATTATAGTTTTGTGCAAATAGCGCTAGCTCTTTTTCATTATTTGTAAGGACATGGTGATACTCGCCAAAAGGATAACTCTGTTCGATAAATGCATTTGATCGCAACGCTAAGAGAAGCGGGTACATCTCTTCCGATTTTATAGCCCATAGTTTATTTTTAAATTGACTCATAATATTTTCAGGAGTATCGATACTTAATATTTTTCCCTTCTGCAATAATGCTACTCGATCACACAAGGAAGCTTCGTCCATGTAAGGAGTTGAAACAAGAATCGTTATTCCTTGCTGTTTTAATCGCTTCAACATTTCCCAAAATTCTTTTCGAGAAATTGCATCTACCCCAGTAGTAGGTTCGTCAAGAAACAATATAGAAGGACGATGTATTAACGCACATGACAATGCCAGTTTTTGTTTCATACCACCAGAAAGTTTTCCCGCTCTTCGATCTTTGAAGGGCGCTATTTGATCGTAGATATCCTTAATCAAATCATAATTCTCTTCAATACTTGTATGAAAAATAGATGCAAAAAAATTTAGATTTTCTTCTACAGTTAAATCTTGATACAACGAAAATTTTCCAGGCATGTATCCAATGCGTTTCCTGATTTCTTTGTATTGCGTGATTACATCAAACCCATCAACAGTTGCTATTCCTTCTTCAGCTAAAATCAATGAAGTGAGGATTCTAAACAAAGATGTTTTCCCAGCCCCATCAGGACCAATCACTGCAAATAACTCCCCTTGATTTACATCAAATGAAATTTTATCCAAGGCAAGAACTTCCGTTTTGTTTTGCGAATATTTCTTTGAAATATTATTTACTCGAACCGTTATCACAAGAGATCTAATTTGTTTTTAATTATTTGAATCCTACTTCAGCGTACATTCCAATTTTTAAAAGTCCATCGTTCTTTACTTTTATTTTAATAGCATAAACTAGATTTGCTCGTTCATCTTTTGTTTGAATTGTTTTAGGCGTAAATTCCGCTTTATCAGCGATCCATATAATTGTTCCATTATATGTTTTGTATTTATCGGCACCATCATCGGTAAATATTTTTACTGTTTGGTTTAATTTTATCTCTGATAATTGCTTTCCTGTAATGAATGCACGTAAATTCAACGACGATAAATCAGCGATTTTGTAAAGTGCTTTTCCTATTGTTGTGACCTCTCCGGCTTCTGCATATTTTATAAGCACTGTCCCTGCAATAGGACTACTAACAATCGCTCTCTTTAGTTGATCATCAATTTGATTTGCTTTTTTCTCAAGAGGATTTTGCTCACTCAATATACTTCTATTTTGTGTTAACAATACGGTACGCTGCTGAATGGTCTGCTTCTTTGTTACCTCCATTTGCTTTTTGATTACATCAATTTGAGCCTTTATATCATCTAACTGCCTTCCTGTTGCTGCGTCAGCAGCAATTAAATTTTGTACTCTTATTAATTCTTTTTCCGCTGTTGCTAATTGAGATTGCTGAACTATTAATTGTTGTTCCAATACTTGTATGAAGGGTGCGGGATCACTCGTCTTAAGTTTTAATGCGTGAATACTTGCTTCAATTTGATCTCTTTGCAATAGCAATGTGGTAGTATCAATAATCGCAGAAACTTGTCCCAATGTAAAAACTATTCCTTCGTCAGCATTCATTTTTAATATCTTCCCGCTTACTTCAGAGGATACAATTACTTCATTTGCTTCAAACATACCAGATGCGTCATGATCGATATTCCCGCTTTTGCAAGCAGCAATAAACACTATTAGGCTTAGAAATAGAATTGATTTTTTCATAGATATATTTTTAATTCCCAAGTGTCAATTGATAATTAAGTTGCGCTTGTAATAATTGCAATTGATGAATTATTTTGTTTTGGTTTGCTTGGTCTGCGGCATTTATTTCGCGGATATAATCTGAAGTGGTAATTATGTTGTTGGTTAACTGGGCATTCGCGGCTGTTTTAATTTTATTTCTAAGCTCAATTATCTCATCATCACTTTTGAGTAACTCATTAAATTTAGCAATTTCTAGCTGATATTGTTTCAGTGTTGCTTTCGTATTTAATAGAAACAATTCTCTTTGAGTGTCGACAATACTTCTATTAATTGTATTTATTTTCTTCTCTTTTTTACTGGTATATAGTCCACCCAACCACCAATTTAATTTAATTCCACCCATGTAATAAGTGTCAAATTCATTTTTAAGTTGATTCAATGCTGGCTTTCCATAACCTCCTTGGGCAAACGCAAAAAACTTAGGACGATTCTTTACTTCTATTAATTTTCTTTGAAAAATTAATAAACTGTCTTGTATACTAAGCAATTTTAGTTCAAACCTGTTAACAATTAAAGAGGTATTTTGATTAATAATTGGAGTTATTAAAATAATATTACTTGACGTCTCTTGATTAATAAGAAGTCCTAATGTAGAAATTAATATATTTCTACTTGTCCCAATTTCTTCTTTACGTTGTTTGTTTTTTATTGATTCAGCTTGAATCGTATAGAGATTGGAATTGTATGCAACAGCATTTTTTATCTGAGCATCTACTTTTTTAATTCCTTCGTCTATATCGATTTGAACCGTTGCATTCTGTTTTAATTGTTCATCGTATAAAAGTATCCCAACATAAATTTGATTTATTCGGTCTCGTAATTTGTTGAGTTCAATATTTAATTTTTCCTTTTCAGAGAATGCATTAATTGATTGAATCCTTTTTTGATTTTTTGTTGCGCCGCCATCAAAAATAATTTGTGTTATTTCACCATATACTTTGTATTGATCTTTGTCTAAGGATTCAATAGTGATTCCTGGAATTTTTATAGGAATACTTGTAACATCTGATTGATAAGTTGCTTGTCCGTTAATACTTAATTGAGGAAGATAATTTCTATTATAGTTCGCATTAGCTAAAGTAGAAGATTGATTAATTAAATCGTGTTGCTTTAATAAAGGAAAATTGTTTTTTGCTAATTCTTGAATCTGATCTAGTGTGTAAGAAGTTATTGTTTGTCCTGAGGTATATAATGGTATTAGGAATAATAACAGTAGATATTTAGATGTTTTATTCATAAACTAATTTTTTTGTCGTGAATAAATTGTTGGGTGCAATGCATTCTTTATGAAAACAAACACTTCTGATTTTCTTTGATCGAGAATTAGAGTGAATTGTTTTTCGCTTAGCCCCATCACACGGTACATAAGTGGTTTTGCTAAGAAAGGAAATACACATAATGAAATCATATTAATTAATAAATGTTGCGGTGCAATTTCAATAATGTTTCCTTGCTCAACTTCTTTATTAATTAAGGAAAATAATTTTTGGATGGGAAATGGTAAAGACTTGGTTCCAAACATTCTTTGTGTGAAAGCTTCGGGATCTTTGTTTATTTCATTAATAACAAATAAGGGTATTGCTGAATGACTTGATAAAAATGAAATGTATATGCCAATAAAGTTTTCTATCTTTTCTAAAAAGGGGTTTTCGGTTTCTAATAATAAATCTATTTTAGGAACAAATTTTGAAAAGGCATCTAAAAAAATTACTTCAAATAATTTTTCTTTGGTTTTAAAATAATAATGGAGAAGTGCTTTGTTAATACCTGCTGCATCTGCAATATCTTGCATCTTTCCACCAGCATATCCCTGTTTAAAAAAAATTTCCCGCGCAGCGTCAAGAATCTTATCTTGTGTAGTGCTATCGATTTTATTTTTAACCATTTAGTTTAACCTTTTGGTTAATGCTAAGGTATGTAAGGATTTCAGGAATGAAAGTAAATGTTTCTTTGCCATTGTAAATCGTTGATAATTAGGACAATCTTTTTCGCCTGAGCCTCTTTAAATTATCAAGTAAATAATATTTTTACTTCCTTTGAAAATAAATTGGAAAAATTCATGAAATCAATTATTGATGCACAAGGATGGATAGACATTACCACGGTTCTTCAAAACGGAATGGTCAACTGGCCTGGAGATCCTGCATTTAGATTGGAAAAAATTGCCTCTATTGGAAATGGCGATGGTGTAAATATTTCAACAATTTCAACTTGTACACATATCGGTACCCATGTAGATGCTCCATTACATTATTTTGAAACGGGAACAGATGTTATTTCTATTCCGTTAGAAAATTTAATGGGTGCGGTAAAAATTATTTTGATTCACCATAAAACTGAAATTACCATCGAAGAAATTAGAAATTATGTCATAAATAAGGGCGATCGAATTATTTTTAAGACGAAGCATTCTAATCAGGATTGGTCGTTAAACCCTTTTGATGAAAATTTAATTGCATTAACTACCGATGCAGCGGAGTATTTGAAGCAAAAGGAAATAATTTTAGTGGGTATTGATTATCTCTCCATTTCTGCAATGAATAATTCAAAAGAAATTCATCAAATATTATTAAGTTCCCAGATTTGCATAGTGGAAGGATTAAATCTTCAAAATATTGAGCCCGGCGATTATGAACTTATTTGTTTACCCTTAAAAATTAAGAATGCAGATGGCGCACCAGCTAGAGTTTTAATACGATGTATTAAGTAACATTTTTGCAACATCACTTTAGATTAATTACTCTATCCTACAATGCGTTTCTTATCCAATCCAGCTATTTAGTTAATTTCGCACTTTATATGGTTTCATAGTTCAACGGATAGAATAGGAGTTTCCTAAACTCTAGATCCCAGTTCGATTCTGGGTGAGACCACGTTATTTCTTATTTCATTTCTTGTTTTCCTTACTTAAAGAGGGACAAAGCTATTTTAATCAGCTAGTTAGTTTTCAGGTTATTCTATCGGAGTAGTGAAGTCTTAAACACTCTATAGAACACATTATTGTTGTTGAAACATTTTTTTCTTACAAACGTAAGACAAGACATAAAAATCCAAATTCTTCAACATGATAACTGTCGCTACAAACTTTAAAACTAAGTTGGCAATAAATATGCGTATTTCTTATAATTATTTCGCCATCCTAGTTTCGTTTCTAATAACTTCAAGTGCGTATGCACAAATATCAGTAACAGCAGGAACGCTTACAAATGGGTATGCTTTAGTGAGTGCTGCAACATTTGTAGATCCTGCAATCGTTATCACCTCTTCTAGTAACATTAACGGATTCAGAATTACTATTTCGAATGGATTAAAAAGCAATGATGTTCTCTCTTATACTGGATCGTTGCCCGCAGGAGTTTCGGCAACAGCATACAACGCTTCAACAGGAATTCTTTCTTTTTCTGGTTCAACATCTGCAACAAATTGGCAAACACTTTTAAGAACTATTACTTTTGCAAATAGCAATTCAGCACAATATGGCGATAGGATAATTACTTTTTCTGCAGGAATTAGTTCTGCATTTTCTAATGGACATTTTTATGAATTGATTAACTCCTCTTCTATGAGTTGGACCTCCGCAAAAGCGGCAGCTGCAGCACGATCCTATTTAGGATACGGAGGATATCTGGCAACGATAACTTCGGCAGCTGAAAACGCATTTATAAAACAAGTTCTAGGTGCTGATGCATGGATTGGATGTTCAGATAACTATTTACAGATTAATGCTGCAACAGGAACTACTACTTACGCTAATCAAACAGCTTCAGAAGGTAAATGGACTTGGGTGACTGGTCCAGAAAAAGGGACTTTATTTTCGGTTGGAAATAATTCGCCAGTTACACAAACGGGAAAGTTTGCTTATTGGAATTCTGGCGAACCAAACAATTGGGGAGGAAGTGAAGATTTCGGTGAAATTTATTCTTCTGGAACAGGTCAATGGAATGATTTAGGAACAGGTAGTTCTATTGGTTATGTTGTTGAATATGGTGGACTTTCTACTGATCCGGTTCAATCAATTACTTCCAACACTACTATCTATACTTTAATTTCTACCAATACTGCTTCTTCTTCTCAAACACTTTGTAATGGAGCTACTGCAACAGCTTTTACTGGATCAACACCTACTGGAGGAAATGGAACCTATAGCTATAGTTGGTTATCTTCTACAACGAATGCTTCCACAGGATTTGTTGTTGCAAATGGAACTACAAATTCTATAAATTATTCTCCAGGATCATTATCCGTAAACACTTGGTATAAAAGAGTTGTTACTTCCGGAACATTAAAAGATACCACATCTGCAATAGCAATAACTGTTGATGCAGCAATTTCTACTTCTTCAACACAAACAAATGTAAATTGTAACGGCGCTTTAACTGGAGCTGCTTCAGTAGTTGTTAGCGGAGGTACATCACCCTATTCTTACAATTGGACACCGGGCAATCCAACAGGCGATGGCACTTCGAGTGTGATGGGATTAGCGGCTGGTACATGGATATGCACGACTACAGATGCACTAGGTTGTACAGTGGCAAGCGTATTTACAATCACTCAACCATCAGCTTTAACTGTTACTTCAACACAAACGAATGTAAGTTGTAATGGCGGCTCTAATGGATCAGCTACTGTAGTTGCAAATGGAGGAACTACAGGATATACTTACTCATGGACACCTTCTGGTGGATCAAGTGCAATAGCCTCGGGATTATCAACAGGTACTTATACATGTTCAATTTCTGATGCCAATTTATGCCCAACTGTTTCATCAACGGTCACTATTACACAACCCACATTATTAAGTGCTACCACATCTCAAACTAATCCAAGTTGTAACGGAAGTACCGATGGTAATGCTACTATTACACCAAGTGGTGGTACAGCACCATTCACTTATGCGTGGTCTCCTTACGGACAAACAACAGCTACAATTACAGGATTATTTACTGCTAACCATGCTTGCGTTGTAACTGATGCAAATGGATGTACTATCTCAAAAAGTATTTCAATAGTTGCACCCAATGGTTTTGGTATTTCAGGATCACAAACTAATATAAGTTGCAACGGCTTAACGGATGGTATAGCAACAGGAATTTTTACTGGAGGTACAACTCCCTATTCTTATGCTTGGTCACCGTCAGGTGGTATAGGAGCTTCAGCAACAAATTTAAGTAGTGGAATTTATACATGTAACATGACAGATGCGCATGGTTGCACAACGTCAAAATCTTTTACTATTTCTCAACCCGCAGTTCTATCTGCAGCGTTTATATTAGTAAATAATGTTTCTTGCAATGGGGGTGCAAATGGTAAATTAATTATTCAAGCATCAGGAGGAACCTCGTCATATAATTATGCATGGTCAAATGGAGGTTCGAGCCCTATTCATAACTCACTATCTGTAGGTACTTATACGTGTACTATTACCGATTCGCGTTCATGTACTGTTGTTGAAAGCAATGTTATTACTCAACCAACTGTGGTTGCTGTTTCTTCTTCTAAAATAAATGTTTCATGCAATAGTGGTTCAACGGGATCAATACAATTAACACCTACAGGAGGAACATCACCGTATACTTATTTTTGGAATAACGGAATAACTACTTCAAGTTTATCATCACTAGCAGCTGGAACATACACGTGTAATGTTTCTGATGCGAACTCTTGTTTAAAATCAACTTCTTTTACAATTACACAGCCATCAGCAATCACTTCAACAACATCACAAACAAATATTAGTTGTAATGGATTAACAGATGGAATCGCAGGAGTATATAATGTATCAGGTGGAACTAGTCCATATAATTATTTATGGGATTTTGGTGGAATAAACGATGTAGAATCAAGTTTAGGAACAGGTACGTATACTTGCACAATAACTGATGCAAATAGTTGCACATTAGAAAAGAACTTTACAATTTCAGAACCATTAATTTTATCAGCGTCACTTTCGTCAACGGAGGTATTGTGCAATGGTGGTTCATCAGGAACTGCTACTGTAATTCCAACAGGGGGAACTACACCGTATATTTATAATTGGTCGGATGGAAGTTCAACAAGTACTTCAACAGGATTAGCTTCTAATAATTACTCGGTAACAATTACTGATAATAATGGTTGTCAATTTAGTGATGTAATAAATGTTTCTGAACCAACAGTATTATCCGTATCAATTTCAAAAACAAATGCTACATGTTCCTCTTTAGCAGATGGAGTTGCAACAGCTTCAACATCTGGAGGAACATCACCCTACACTTATCAATGGTCAACAGGAGAAACAACGGCATCAATAAGTTCTTTAGCTGCTGGTATTTATTCTGTTACTGTAACAGATAGTCATAATTGCACAAGTAATTCGTCCATTACCTTATCAAATATTTATACGTTATCCTCTTCGATCTCTTCAACAAATGTTAGTTGTAATGGTGGGAATAATGGTTTCGCTGCAATACTACCTTCAGGTGGAACTACACCTTATTCGTATGCGTGGATTAATGGAGAACTTACTTCTTCCATTAATGGATTATCAGCTAATTCTTATTCTGTAATTGTTACGGATAACAATGGATGTGAAACATCAAATAGTATTTCTATCAGCGAACCAAATACGATTAGTGCCAACATTTCTTCTGTCGAAGCAAATTGTTTTGGTAACGCAGATGGTAGTGCAGAAGTAATCAGTACAAGTGGTGGTACAAATCCATACAGTTACGCATGGTCCAATGGAAATATAAATTCAACAGCTAATGGATTAATCGCAGGAATATATACCGTTACTATTACTGATAATAATGGATGTACTTTTAATACAACGGCAACTGTTGGAGAACCTTCAACTATCATATCAAACGTCACCACTACCAACGCATCATGTAATGGATTATCAGATGGGACTGCAACAACACTTCCATATGGAGGATCTTCTCCATATTCTTACGCTTGGGCGGATGGACAAACAACTGCAAGCGCAATTGGATTAGCTGCACAAACATTATTAGTAACAATTACTGATGACCATGGTTGTATATTAAATGAAGTAGTAACAATTCAACAACCCACAATAATTTCATCGTCCTTTACTTCGACTGCTGTTAGTTGTAATGGTGGTTCTGATGGTGAAGCAATAATTAATGCAACTGGTGGTACAAGTCCATATTATTATTCTTGGTCAACAGGAAGTAATACTAATTCAGAAACTGGATTAGGGGCGAATACTTTTTTGGTTACTATAACCGATGATCATGGGTGTACCGCTATTGAAAGTGTAACAGTAACAGAACCGCAACCTCTAGCTACATCTATAACGCAAACGAATGTTACGTGTAATGGAAGTGCCAATGGAACTGCAACAATTGTGGTAACTGGTGGAACGGCTCCTTATAACTATTCTTGGACTTCAGGTGATACAACTACATTAGCAACACCATTAGATGCACAAAATTATTCAGTTCAAATTATTGATGCAAAGGGTTGTATTCAAAGTGCCTCCGTTTTAATTACTGAGCCAATAATTTTATCTGTAAATATTACTGAAACGGATGTTTTATGTAATGCAGGAAATTCAGGAACTGCAACAGCATTAGGAAATGGTGGTACTGCTCCTTATTCTTTTTTATGGTCAACAGGAGGAACTGCTGATTTAGAAAACAATCTTACCGCAGGAATTTATACCGTTACTGTAACAGATCTTAACGGTTGTTCTGTAGAAAGTAATATAACAATTGTAGAACCTACTCAATTAATTCAATCAACATCATTCGCAGCTGCAAATTGTGGACAATCAAATGGATCAGCATCAGTAGTTGCAAGTGGAGGATCTGGGCCTTATACGTATAATTGGTCGTCGGGTGGCACTGCCGATGTAGAAAACAATCTTGCAGCAGGAAACTATTCCTTAATAGTTACTGATGTTAATGGATGCTCACAAGCAAACACTATTTCCGTTTCTAATATCGGTGCACCATCAGTTGTTGTTTCACAAACAAGTGTGTTATGTCATGGTGATAATAATGGAACAATAGACCTTTCTGTTAGTGGAGGCTCTGGAAATTTTACATATACATGGAGTGACGGAGATACCACTGCAAGTTTATCAGGGTTGTCACCAATAAGTTATTCTTATGTTGTAACGGATGCAGCAAATTGTCAAAGCACTGGTGTTGTTACAATCGTTGAACCCGATTTGATTGTGATTACTTCAACAACAATTAATGAAACGATAAGTAATGATGGAAGTATTGATTTAACAGTTTCAGGAGGCGTTGCTCCTTATTCCTATAGTTGGAGTGACGGTTCATCAACAGAAGATTTATCTAATCTCGCATCAGGAAATTATACGGTAACGATTACGGATTCTTATGGATGCTTACACATGGAAACAATTTCCGTAGGCTCATCTGTAGGGATAAATCAAAATAATTTAAATTCTCTATTCGATGTTTATCCTAACCCAAATAATGGTAAGTTTAATATTAAAGGTAATCATGGAAGTAACTTGGTATTAAAAAATAGCCTCGGACAAATTGTTAAACGAATTCAATTAACCGCTGATAACCATTATGCAGTTTCAATTGAAAATTTAAGTACTGGAGTTTATTTTATTCAGAATGAAGAAAGTAATTTTCTAACAATTAAAAAAATTGTAGTAATAAAATAATTGACGAAATAATTTACAAAATAAAAGGAGACCAAATAGGTCTCCTTTTATTTTGTAATGATGTAATATTTTATGGAAATTTTAAAAAATATTTTCCTTCCTAATTTTAATTAAGAATAAATTATTCTTTCACTATTACTTTTCTACTCACGTGATTTTCCTCTTTTATCTCCAGCAAATAAACACCTGCATTTAATGCATTAGAAATTATTTCACACGACTGAAAATCTGAGCCAATACTTGTTTGAATTACTCTTCCTTCAACATCAAATAATCGAATGATAGCTTTTGCAGATGGAGATGGTGATAAACAAATATGATCTTTAAATGGATTTGGGAAAGTAGAATATCCACCAGAAATTGAATTTACTTTGATCCCTGTCACTACTGCATTCGCAATAATTGGGATAGTAAAAAGTGGTTGTGCAACACTATTTGTATTGATTTGTAAAGTACCATCAAATGATCCCGTTTGAAAGGTTGTTAAAGTAAATAATATTGGAAGTGATTCCCCGGGTTGTAAAGTTACAATACCGCCAGTAAATGGCGGTGTAAAAACTAATTGATTGGCAGGTTGGAGTGTGAATGCCGTAAAATCAATTGGCTGATTTCCATTATTTACAATGATGTATTGATAAAGATTACCAACTCCATTCACTACCGTGCTGTAATCAATAGTATCTTGAACAAGATCAAGCGAGTAATTAGCAGTTGCAACTGATGTAGTTGAAAAGGATGAAATTCTATCTACTAATTGTGGATAATCAATAAATGGATTTCGATTATTTTGTTGTGTAAAAATAGTGTTCGCTCTGGTTGTTTCAACTGCTGTTGGAGGAAACTGTTGATGCCATTGTTTTAAAATACTTTCTTGTGTATTTAAAAAATTATTGTAATTCTGATATCGCATTACGAAGTAAAGCATTGCTCTTGCAACTTCTCCTTTATGCGCATCGCGAGGTTCGAAAACTCCACTCGCATATTTACTTCCACCAACAGCCCACGTTGGATTATTCACCATGCCAAAAGGATAACTAGCCCGTGTGTTATTAGTAACATCATCAGTAGGGTATAAATGAAATAAATCGGATTTCATAGGTTCTAAGCTACTAAAGAATGCTTGCGGAAAAGTATGTTCTGTATTAAAATTGGAGTTGGTTTGACAATCAACTCTATTAAAATAACCAATCGCTTCACGACCAGTATAAACACATTCAATAGTATTTTGTGTAGCACCTTGTCCGTTTACTAATTTGTTATCTAAAGTCATAAACATAAAATCACGAGCAACATTGCTGTATCCTAATGAAATATATCCTGCTCCAGTAATAGTTTGTAAAGTTGTTTTTAATGCTTCCTCTTCTAAATTTTCAGATTGATTATAATAAGTGTTTGAATAATGACCTTGTCCTTGCAAATCAACATGCAAAGTTCCTCGATGTACATCAGTAAAAATAACAAGTTCTGAATTATGATAAATATTATGCTTTGGAGAAAATTTTATCCAAATATTTTGAGAACTCCCATTCGAAATTGCGAAAGAAGTAGCAGTAGTTGAAAATGCTGGAACACCATACGTATCATAAAAACGATATCCAGTTACTGTAATAGTTTGTCCTGAATTATTGGATAATGTTATTTGAGAACTATCGGGAGTAGTTTCCGTAACTGAACCAAATAGTACTTGTGAATTAACAGAAAGCTGTTGGGCATTTCCAAACAAACCAAGAAGGCACAAACAACTAATGAATGTAAGATATTTAATCATCCTGCAAATATCGGAAGGAGAAGTTAATGATGTACATAAATTGTAATTAAATTCCTGGAAACCTGCAATTTTTTTACGTTTCAGAATAAATACTGGCAACGTAATGTTTATGAAATGCTACTTCCATTGATCGTTTTATTGGAAGGCTGCATAAAAATTAGTTTCCCTTCAGCATCTTCAGCCATCAATATCATTCCCATCGATTCAATTCCTTTGATTTTACGCGGAGCTAAATTTGCCAATAATGTTACTTGTTGTCCAATAATTTCCTCCGTCTTAAAGTGTAGGGCAATTCCTGAAACAACAGTACGTTGATCCAGTCCGGTATCAATGGTAAGTTTCAATAATTTATCTGCCTTCTCCACTTTTTCAGCCGCAATAATTGTTCCCACTCTTAAATCCATTTTCGAGAAATCATCATACGACGTAGTTTCTTTAAAGGGATTCAATGTTGGTTTTGTTATATTTCCAGTGGAGGATGTAGCAAGCACAGTTCTACTTGCATTTAACTTTTCCATTTGTTGTAAAATAATATCGTCTTCAATTTTAGAGAATAACAATGATGCTGTTCCTAGTTGATGTCCCGCTTCAAAAATATTTCCCCCAAATACTTCGCTCCATTGTTTTGATGGTAGGTTCAACATTGCACGAAGTTTAATTGCAGTGAATGGAAGAAAAGGTTCCATGATGTAAGATAAAAATCCAGAAATTTCCAAAGCAATATTTAAAATGGTTGCAACACGATCTGGATTTGTTTTGTAAAGTTTCCATGGTTCATTATCCGCTAAATATTTATTTCCTAAGCGTGCAATATCCATCACTCCAGCTAATGATTCACGAAACCGATATCGCTCAATACTATCAGTTAATTTCGCGGGCGCTTCTCTTAATATTTGTAAGCAATCAAGATCACTTTCTGACAAAGCGCTAATCGGTGGAACTTTATTTTCAAAATATTTTTCTGTTAGTACGAATGTGCGATTGATAAAATTTCCAAGCACTGCAACTAATTCATTGTTGTTACGATCCTGAAATTCTTTCCATGTAAAATCATTGTCTTTTGTTTCTGGCGCAGAGGCACAAAGCGCATAACGAAGTACATCTTGTTTATCATGAAAATCTTTTAAATATTCATGTAACCAAACTGCCCAATTTCGTGATGTAGATAATTTATCACCTTCTAAATTTAAAAATTCATTGGCAGGAACATTCTCTGGCAAATTATATCCACCATGTTCTTTCAACATAGCGGGAAAAATAATGCAATGAAAAACGATGTTATCTTTACCGATGAAATGAATTAATTTAGAATCCTTTCCTTTCCAATAATCTTCCCATGTATCTGGTAATAATGCTTTCGTTGCTGAGATATATCCTATCGGCGCATCAAACCAAACGTACAATACTTTGCCCGTTACTCCTTTTATGGGAACAGGAACTCCCCAATCTAAATCTCGAGTAACTGCACGAGGTTGCAACCCTTGATCTAACCAACTTTTACATTGTCCAAATACATTTTTTTTCCAATAACCTTCCTTCGACATGATCCAATCGTTCAACCAATTTTGTTGAATTTTATCGAGGGGTAAATACCAATGTTTGGTGGTGCGCAAAACGGGTGCTTGTCCGCTTAATTGTGATTGTGGATTTATCAATTCCTTCGGACTTAAACTTGTTCCGCAACGTTCGCATTGATCACCATACGCATTTGGATTCGCACAATTCGGACATGTTCCAGTAATGTAACGATCGGCCAAAAATAGATTCGCTTCTTCATCAAAATATTGTTCACTCTCTTCTTCTAAAAATAATTTTTTATCATAAAGTGTGGTGAAAAAATCTGATGCAGTTTGATGATGTATAGGATCACTTGTGCGATGATAGATGTCGAAGCTTATTCCGAATTCTTTAAAACTATCACGAATTTGTGTGTGATATAAATCAATAATTTCTTGAGGAGTTTTTCCTTCTTTGCGTGCACGAATAGTTATCGCAACGCCATGCTCATCCGAACCACAAATGTATTTTACATCACGACCTTGTAATCTTAAATAGCGAACAAAAATATCAGATGGTAAATAGCAACCCGCTAAGTGTCCGATGTGTAATGGACCGTTGGCATAAGGTAATGCAGCAGTAATTAAATATTTCGACATAATAAATTTAAGCTCTGTTTTCTATCCTTCACAATTTTCCTTTTTATAAAAATTTCAATTCCTATTGGAATCAATTATCTTCGGAACCTTGTTAAGAACATATTCTAATTTTGTACAAAGATAACCAAGAGACCGTGCTTCCCCCATTTCTACAAAAAGGCGATACGATAGGCATTTGCGCCCCAGCCCGGAAAGTGAGCAAAGAAGAACTCATTACTGGGATAAACTGGCTTAAATCAAAGGGTTTCAAGATTCTTGAAGCTGAAAATTTATACAGTGAATACAACCAGTTTTCGGGTAATGATAGTCAACGAGCGAGTGATTTTCAATCTCTATTAGACAATCCAGAGGTAAAAGCAATTCTTTCTGCGCGTGGTGGATATGGTTGCGTTCGACTAATTGATCAACTCGATTTTACTACGTTTACGAAATCGCTTAAGTGGCTGGTTGGGTTTAGCGATATCACCGTTTTTCATTCACATATTCATACCCATTATGGGATTGCTACGCTCCACGCAAATATGCTTTATGGGTTAGCCGATGAACGACGAAATGACGAAGCAGCGCAAGGAATGATAGATTTATTATTGGGAAAGCCGATGGAATATGTTGCTAAAATTGATTCTCATGCTTCAGATTATACAAGAAAAGGAAACGTAAGTGGAACATTAATCGGTGGAAATCTATCGTTACTTTATTCTTTGAGTGGTTCAGCTTCTGACGTGGATACAACTGGTAAAATACTTTTTATGGAAGATCTTGACGAGTATTTTTATCATATCGATAGAATGATGATGCAGTTAAAGCGATCAGGGAAACTAGCAGGGTTGAAAGGTTTAATTGTTGGTGGAATGAGCGACATGCGCGACAATACAATTCCTTTTGGAAAAACGGCAGTTGCAATTATTGCAGAAGCTGTTCGTGAATATAATTTTCCAGTTTGTTTTGGTTTTCCTGCAGGACATATTCCTAGAAATTTACCGTTGATTTTAGGAGCAAAAATTAATTTGGAAGTGAGTGTAGATACTATAAAAATTGAATCAATTTAGTTCAGAAATTCTCAACAGTATTTGAAAATATTTTTCATAAAAAATTTTAAATGAATCATATTGAGTTTGGATCTTTCGGAGAAAAGTTAGCTCGAGAATACCTCGAACAAAAGGATTATACAATCCTGGAGCAAAACTGGAGATTCGGCAGATTAGAAGTAGATTTAATTGCTTTATTCGGCTCTTATTTAATTATTATTGAAGTGAAGACACGAAGTTCTTCCGATTTCGGGTCACCCGATGAGGCTGTCGGTCATCGAAAGATTGATTTTTTAGCCGAAGCAGCAGCGGCATATCAAGAAGCACAAGACTTGGATCTTGAAACGAGATTCGATATTATATCCATCGTAATGAAAGGAAATTCTGCAGAAATCATTCATATCGAAGAAGCCTTTCATCCTTAAAATGATATGATGGATTATTTTTTTACAAATGATCGTGTAAGGGAAAAAGCTCCACTTTCTACTTTTAACAAATAAAATCCTGTTTGTAAATTTTGTACAGTCATCGATGAAACTCCGTTCTCTGATTGTAATACTTCCGATTGAATTATTCTTCCTTGTAAATCAACAATTGTTACATTAAATTTTTTGAATTTACTATTTGTAACAAGATTTATTTTATCCGATACTAGATTTGGAAATATCTTTAAGAATATTTCGCTTGGATTTTCTTTCATACTCAATACATCAATGGTATTTAATGTTTCGTTCGTGATCACAGGATCATTGAAGTCAAAATAAATATTCGCTTTTTTTTTAATCTGTGTTAACAACGGTAAACCACGCTTTGTTTCAATGCTATAATTAATAAAACCATGACTTAACATTTCATCCGTTGTGCTATCAGGAAGGTTGATGTCTTCAAATGTAAATTGCAAAACATTCGCAGCTGCAAATGACATTTTACATTTATGACTTGTTGATAGTAATTTAAATGTAGAAATGTCCAATGACGGATCAATTGTATCAGTAACAACAATTTTAAATGCTTGATATGATCCTGTATTTTGAAATTGAATTTTATATTTTAAAAGAGTATCAACCGGACTAATTACGCCATTTGCGCCCAACCCTTTTGGATAAACTGTTTTTACATTTGGATCGTAAGAACCAATAATTTTACCTGTATAAATATCAATATTGTTTGACAAATTTGTTTCGCCGTTAATATTTATAATTTCAGCACTTGTAGTAAAACTATTTCCCGGAGTTGCATTTGAATTAGTTAAAAAATAAGCAAAAACGCCAAACTGATTTAAAAACCCTAAATTAGTTGTATGCCAGAAAAAATTACTTCCTGAAGTGGAATCTGGAGGAACAGAAGAATAATTAAAAGTGAATAGCGAAGAGTCCATTGTAAGTTTAATTATTCCTGATGCAACAACAGGACCAACATTTCTTGCTGTTAAATCAACAAATGTTTGATATTCAGGAATAGCTACAAATTGATTTATAGAAATACTTAAATCCTGAAGATTTGCTAATTGATCTTGAACAGCAAAATTATTTCCACTGTAGGTTAGTGTAGTATCAATTATATTTAAAGCTATCGAAGGAGGACAAAAAGTTGATGTAGTATTAAATGGTTGAACATTTAACGAATAATTTCCAGCATCTAAATAATTCGAAAATGATCCATTCTCGTTAGTAAAGATAAAGCTGCCTTGAGGATTAACTTGTATAAGTTGATTGGGAATTCCAATATCACTAGTATCTAACACACAATTGTTGTTGGCATCGAAAAAAACATTCCCTGAAAAATCTTTATTGTAGGAATCAACAAATCCTAATATTCCAAGACTACCATTTAATGCACCTAAGAAATAGCTTCCATGAGCAAATGGAACCACATCTTTTGAATGGTAAGAATATGGATTTATAGTTGCAGCAATATAATTTGCATTCAGATCAAGAGTATCACTATAATAATTGAAATTGCAATTTGTGTCCATTTTTTCTAAACCATTCCCAAGGATAAAACATGAAGTATCGGTCAAACTTACTTTGGTTCCGAAATATCCGTTAATAAGAGATGTGCAAATAAGACTACCATTAGCATCGAAATTTTGGAATAACCCATAAGTGGTAGAATAGATAAATAAATTCGAATCAGTTGCATCAAATAAATCACTATCGAAAAATAGATTTAAACCGCATGTCGAATAAAAAACAGTATCAAGCTGAGTTTTATTTGATTTAAATACATTAAAATAATTTACTGAATCCGTAAATGCTAAATAAATATAATTTTTGGTAAGCACTATAAAGTGTTTCTGTAAATTTGCATTAGCATCCCCATAAATTCGGTGTGTAATTAATACTCCAGCTTGTGAAATTTTCTCCAAATAAAAATCATAAGAATATCGCGTGTAACCTACAATGTTAATATTACCAAGGGAATCTTCTTGCAAATGATAGTTATACGGATCATAGAAAAAAGAGGACAAATATTCGTTAATAAAATTTCCTGTCGTATTATCAATGAATATTATATTTGTACTCGGTGTCCCCAATTGCGCTGCTATGGTGTCCAATTGAAATTGTCCTGCAATAATTAATTTCCCACTTGAAGTAAATAAAAATTGGGAAGCAGAAATGAATTGCTCTAAAATAGAGTTTGAAAAAGATGGATTAAAATTAATTGCATTGGCTAAGGGAATACTACTGTTCCATATCAAAGCACCTAATGCATTAAGTTTTTGTATGTTTAAGTTAGGGTAACTATACGTTACAAGGTACCTGTTTAATAAACTATCTTTAAAATGCAATAATGCAATTTCATTAGTGTTAATTTGGTAAATATTTTTCCATATTTATCAATTGATACAAATTTGTCGGGAAGTGTATATATTTTATTTGTTAATGTTAGATTCAAATTTCCTTCTTTATCTAAAATGGCTTTATAAACCTCTTGAATATATCCAGGAAAAAACATTTTCCAATAATCCTTTTGTTGCCCAAAACTTTAAGTGATAGACAAACAAGAAATTAATAATGCTAATAAAATTTTGTAATTTTTTTTCATGATAAAATTATTTTATAAGCGGTTGAAAATTATGGAGCAATGAAAGATTTTATTACGTGAAGAGAATAAATGCGCTTGATTTTTTAGTAAACCAATGTTTTACATTTCTAGAGTTTGTGTGTGAAGAACTAGCATCCCGTTTATTTTGTGCCTATAATCCGATATTGAGGTGTCAATATCGGATATTCTACGACATTTATTGCGACCTTTGACCTCCAATTACCGAATATTATGAAAAGGCAAGATAAGCCTGGTCGAAAAGTTTCCCGTACGACCACAGGAGAAAACACTTCAGCAGCAAGAGGTAAGGCTCCAGGAAGTCGTGATTTTAAGGAGAGAGACGCTTCTTCAGGTCCGCGTAAAAGAACAACAAAAAGCGATAGTTTTTCCGACAGTAAATCCTCTGGAAGAAGCCCCGCTTCATTCGACAGAAAAGACAGAGCACCAGGAAGAGGTTTTGATAAGGATGCTCGCCCCCCTCGTAGAGAAGGTGGTGATGCTGATCGTCCAGAACGTAAACCATTTGGTTCTCGTGAAGATCGCCCTCGTAAAGCATACGAAAAACCTACACGAAATAGTCGTCCGAACGAAGGAGGAGGAGACGATCGTCCTGCTAGAGTTCCAAGAGAGGAACGTCCCTCCAGACCCTCTAGCGATAGAGATAATCGAGGAAGTAGAGGAGCATCGAGTGATGAACGCCCTCTTAAGTCGTTTGATAAAGAGGATCGATCAGCTGGAGCGGATAAAACTTCTCGTGTTCCATATAATCGGGAAGAACGACCAAAAAAATCGTTTGATAGAACAGAACGCCCTTCGCGAGGAGCAAGTACTGATCGCCCATCCCGACCAAGTAGTAGTGATAGAGAAGCACGAGGATCCGATGATCGTCCGCGTAAGACATTCGAGAAGGACGATCGTTCTGCCGGTTCAGATAAAGGGTCCCGCGTACCTTATAATCGGGAAGCAAGACCGAAAAAATCATTTGGAAGAGATGACCGTCCAGCAAAAGCAGGAAGTGATGATCGTCCCAAAAAATCATTTGAAAGAGACGACCGTCCTTCAAAACCAAGAAGCGATGATCGGCCATCTTTAAATCGTGAGGAAAAACCAAAACGAGCATTCGATAAAAAACCGTCGGATGATTTTAAATCGTTTGATGAGGATAGTAAGCCATCACGATCGTTTGATAACACAGAAGATCGTCCAAAACGATCATTTGATAAATCAGCAAAGAAATCACGAAGTAAAACTCCCGATTATTTTGGCGAACCGTCATCAGATGGAAGCCCAATTCGCTTGAATCGTTTTGTATCGATGGCTGGAATTTGTTCGCGTAGAGAAGCGGATGTCATGATTGAAGCAGGGTTGTTTACTGTGAATGGAATTGTTGTAACGGAGTTGGGAGCCAAAGTAAATCCTACCGATGATATTCGTTATAACGGAGAACGTATTCGCAATGAAAAAAATGTTTATCTCTTGTTGAATAAGCCGAAGGATTATATCACCACAATGGATGATCCAGAACAACGCCATACAGTGATGGAACTTATCGCGAATGCTTGTAAAGAACGAATTTATCCTGTTGGAAGATTAGATCGAAACACGACTGGATTGTTACTTTTTACAAATGATGGCGATCTTGCAAAAACATTAACACATCCTAGTTCACACGTTCGAAAAATTTATCATGCGGAGTTAGACAAAAGTTTAAAAGTATCCGACATGAAAAAATTAGTTGAAGGTATTGAGATGGAAGAAGTAGGATTTATCCAAGTTGATGACATCGCTTACGATGGTGATGGGAGTGATAAAAAACAAGTTGGTTTAGAAATTCATTCCGGACAAAATCGTATTGTTCGACGTATGTTTGAACACTTGGGTTATGATGTTAGAAAACTTGATCGTGTAGTGTTTGCAGGCCTAACAAAAAAGGATTTAGGTCGTGGCAGATGGCGTATGTTAAATGAAAATGAAGTTGCGATGTTAAAGATGGTAACCACTAAAAAGGCAAAATAGTCGCATTCACATCTTAATTCAAGAATAATAATAGGATTGGAATAATTCATTCAAAAGCTCAAACTATTATTTATATTTACCAACAAATCATTAGTAAAACCAAACAATTATTATAACATGAAAAAACTATTACAATTATTTCTTTTAATATGCATTAGTCAGGTTGCAAATGCACAATATTATTACTTGCCTTTCTCGGGAACAGGGCAGAATCCAGGAAACCTAAATAATGATCCTGAATATCCAGTTGGGGGTGGATTACCAGTCGATTGGACAGCAATCCTCGGACCAACTAATGCAACACCAGCGTGGAGTGCAACGCAAACTCTTCCTTTCAGCTTTTCCTTTAATGGGGTGGCCGTAACGCAATTTAAAGTTTCATCTTCTGCCATTTTAACTTTTGATGTTGCTTCTGCACTCGCAGCACCAACGTATACAAAGGCAGCATTGCCAAGCGCATTGATTCCTGATAAATCAGTTTGTATTTGGGGATTGGCAGGTAAAGGAACAAATGATAATGTTGCAACGAAAATTTTTGGAAGTAGCCCAAATCGTCAATTATGGGTCGAGTTTACTTCTTTTGGATATGGTGCAACAGCATCTAATGGAACCAACTATACATATTGGAGTATTGTTTTAGAAGAAACAACAAACAAAATTTTTATTGTTGATGAGCGCACAGGTGGATATGCTACGACAGCATTGGTTTCGGCAGGAATACAAGTTAACGCTACAACAGCGTACTCTGTTGCTGGTTCCCCAGCTCTTGCATCACAAGCTACTACAGCCGATCCAACTCCAGCCGATAATTCTTATTATGAATTCAACTATGGAACTCAACCTGACTATGATTTGTCAGTTTCAGATATAACAACAACTCCCTATTTGTTAGGGGGTAATAATACGATTACAGGAACGATTAAAAATTTAGGATTATCTACTATAACATCATTAACATTAGTTTATCAAGTAAATGGGGGATCTGCCGTGATTGATAATGTTACTGGTATTTCAATTGCGCCTTTAACGAGTTATTCATTTACGCATAGTATTCCATGGAATGAAACAATTCCAGGGGCATACAATGTTTCCTGTAAGGCAACTAACTTAAACGGAACTAATACGGATCAAAATACATCAAATGATAGTTATAGTAAAACATTAAATATTTTATATTCAATTGAGCAACGTGTTCCATTGTTTGAGATTTTCACTAGTTCAACGTGTCCTCCATGTCAACCAGGGAATGCAAATTTCCATTCGATAGTGGATACTATTAATCAAGATGAATTTGTGTCGGTTAAATACCAACAAAATTTCCCAGGGAATGGTGATCCCTACACAACTGTTGAAACGATTAATAGAAGATCATCTTATTACGCTATCAATTCTATTCCTAGAATGGAAAATGATGGCGGTTGGGATGGTAATGCGAATTCATTTACGTATGCGCTTTATCAATCTGCTAGAGCAGTACCTGCAGCTTATAAAATGATTGGAACATATACCGCAGATACAATAACAAAAACCTATTCAGCAATGGTGAGATACTCTCCTCTTTTTCCTTCCTCTAACGTTGTGTTAAATGCAGTTATTGCGGAAAGAACAACCACCATGAATGTTCAATCAAATGGTGAAACAGAATTTTATCATGTAATGAAGAAAATGTTGCCAGATGAAAATGGAACGGTGTTAGGTTCAATTGCATTAGGAGCATGGGATTCCGTATCTGTAACGTATACTTTTAATGGTAATTATCGTCTACCTATTGATGGACTTACAGCAAACATTATTGATAATGCTACGGAGAATTCTGTAGAAGAATTTTCAGATTTAATGATGATGGGTTGGTTGCAAGAATCAAATGGATCTAAGCAAGTGTTACAAGCTGGGAACTTCGTTCTTCAATCAGCAACAGGAATTTATCCTATGAACAAAAGCATCAATTCTATTGTTGTCTATCCAAATCCAGCAACTGATGTTGCTACAGTTGAAATTTCACTTACTGACGTAGAAAAAATTACTATTCAATTGATGGATGCTAGTGGAAAGAAAATTGAATTAAGACAAATTGATGGAAAAAGTGGAATCACTAAATCGCAATTTAATGTTAAAGGATTAGCTGCGGGATTCTATAATATCGCAATCTCTGATTCTAAACATAATTCATTCGTAAGAAGAATTGTTGTTGCGAAATAATAATTATTATTTATAATGCTTGTTTAAAGCGGGTTTGGTTTTTATACCAAATCCGCTTTATTATTTTTAATGATTACTACGTTGTTATATTGAAAAGTACCGTTTAAATAAATAACAAATAAATATAAATCATCTATTTTCCTTTTTAGATATTTAGAGAGTATCTTTTTCACAATTTTTATCTAGGAAGACCATACACTTTTTATGGAAATATAATCCCTAATTTTTCGAATGAATAGTAGTGTATATTGGAACCAACAAAAAACATTAACTTTGAATATTAAAACACATATTTTATGAAAAATAGAATTTTACTAACTGGATCATTAATTTCAATTTGCATTGCATCGTTCGCTGCTTTATTTTTATTTCGTTCATCGCATCAAATAAAAAATAACGAAGAGAAAAGCGAAAAAACTGAAGCCTTAGAATCATTACGCTTCTTAAGCGAAAGCCGCGCCTATCCCGATAAAGATATTCCTGAGGATGGATATGGAAAAGCGTATGATTATTATAAAACAAATTTTCTAAATAATTCAAGTAAAGTAGTACAAACTTCTAGTCAATGGCAAGCAATAGGACCAGTAAATGGTGGAGGAAGAACAATTGGAATTGCAATAGATCCCAATGATACTTCTATAGTATGGCTGGGAGCAGCATCTGGCGGTTTGTGGAAATCAACATCGGGTGGAACAGGTACAAATGCATGGACAAATATTCCCACAGGATTTCCAGTATTAGGAGTTAGCAGTATCGCTATTAATCCAACAAATTCTAATATTATGTTTATCGGAACTGGCGAAACCTATGATTATGGGTCGTCTGTAAATGGTTTAGTAAGACGAACAACAAGAGGTAGTAATGGAATAGGAATATTAAAATCAATTGATGGAGGAGTTACATGGACACAATCACTCAACTGGAATTATAAGCAACGAAGAGGTGTTTGGGATGTAATTATTAATCCTAAAAATCCAAATGTTGTTTACGCTGCAACTACCGAAGGTGTTTTTAAATCTATTAACAATGGAGTATCGTGGAATAATGTTTTGCATCAATTAATGGTGATGGATCTAGAAATGGATGCTAATGATACCAATATTGTTTATGCAGGTGTTGGTAATTTAACAAGTGCCAATAAGGGATTATATAAAACAAATAACAGTGGTGCATCATGGTCAATACTTACAAATGGACTCCCTGCAAATACACAAGGAGGTAGAATCTCTATTGCAACATATCCTCTTAATCCTAAAGTAGTAATGTGCATGGTTGCTGATAGTTTCAGTACCGTAGGTATTTATCGTTCATTAAATCAAGGAGCAACGTGGACAAATATGTTAACAGGGGGAACAAATATCGTTTCGTATCAAGGATGGTATGCGCATTGTCTTATGATGGCTGCAAATGACTCAAGTCATGTGTTTGCCGGAGGGGTTAATATGTTTGAATCATTTGACTCTGGGAATACGATGAATCAAATTGCCGCAACAAATATTTGGTCTGACTTTCACGGATTAATTTCCAATCCACTTGAGCCTAATAAAATTTATGCATTAACAGATATTGGCTTGTTTCGATCCGATGATTTAGGGCAAACTTTTTATGATTGTATAGATGGATACAATGTTTCTCAAATGTATATGGGCTCCGTTTCTTCTACTGATTCTACAATTGCATTGGCAGGACTGCAAGATCATAATACACAACGATACAACGGTACTTTATATTGGGATGCTGTTTTAGGTGGCGATGGAAGTTTTAATGCAATTGATCCTTTTGATGATCTCATTCAATTCGCTTCATCTCAATATTTAAACATTTCTTCGTCGTACGATCAAGGATTTAACTTTTTTCAATCGTATACAAGTCCATCTGCTCCAGCCGGGAATAATCCTACTGCATTTATTGCCCCATTTGTATTAAGTCCATCCGATGATTTAATACTTTATGGTGGAGCTCAAGGAATAATAAAATCAACCGATCAAGGAGGAACATGGAATCCTATAGGGCCTGCTTTATTAGATAATGGGAATAAAATAATTTCAATTGCTGTTTCAAATACAAATAGTGATTCTCTATATTGTTCAACAGCACCCGAAAATTCACCTAGTCATGTTTATCGAAGTATTGATGGAGGAGCAACATTTACAGATATTAGTAGTGGATTGCCGAATAGATATCCAAGAGATATAACTATAAATCCAAATAATAGTGATGAAGTATACTTAATCTATTCAGGATTTGGTACCGGACATATATTTAAATCTATAAATGCTGGAGCATCCTGGATTGATATCAGCACAACATTGCCCAATATTCCTTTTCATTGTTTAGCAATTGATCCTTTACATACAGATACGATCATTGCAGGATGTGATTTTGGAACATTTATTTCTCCTGATAAAGGAATAACATGGTCTGCTTATAATACGGGATTACCAGAGGCAGTTATGGTTTTTGATTTAGAATATTCACCTTCTGATCGAAATATGGTAGCATTTACTTTTGGTCATGGTGCATATAAAATTTCATTAGATCAATTATCAGTGAATGTTAAAAATATTAGTGAAAATGTTTATGAAAAAATTTATCCGAATCCTGTAAAAGACATTTTAAATATTGAAATTGTATCATCACATACATCAAAAGTGGAAATAGTTATTTATGATTTATCTGGTAAAATTATAGTGAATAAATTACTCGGAATAGCAAATCCTGGAAAAAATAATTTTAAAATTAGTTGTTCATCACTTAACAACGGAACATATTTAATCAAAACTTTAATTGGAGAAAAAACTGTTGTAAAGAAATTTTTTATTGAAAATTAATTCATATAACGCTGCTAAATAGTTAGCACCTTCTGTTTTGTCAGGGATTATACTTTGATTTTTTTTTGCACAATTGATGTAGCGGGGAGGTATTTATTATCTCTAATCGTTCACCTGAATGTACACTATCAAATTTGGGGTATTTCAGAAGTACATAAGCTACACTTGATAAAATAATAAGAGAAGAAAGTCGTAAATAAAAATTACAATTTAAAGTAATACCAATTGCAAATATATTTTAGTCCAAAGATGCGATGTAATTTTTTTATCAAGACGATTTAAAAAATCGTTGCATAGCCTTTGCCTACGGAACTATTTTTTTAAGAAGTATTGATGAAAAAGGACAAGTAGATTGGA
>JANXSD010000180.1 GCA_025352785.1 Bacteroidota bacterium | reverse complement strand
GATTCAGGAACTGTTGATTTTCTCTTTAAACCAATAGATCTAGATGAAGCATGCACTAAGGTTTTCCTTTTTGAAAAAATTATCAGAATGAATAAAATAATTGTCGACAATGACCTAGCGGAATCCATTATCAAATTGGTTTAAAAAAAATTTTTTTTTCTGCAAAAAGCCCTGAAGACATAATACTTCAGGGCTTTTTGTTTTACATTTGGAATAAATTCTCTCAAGATATGTTTCGTTCATTACTTTATACATTCATCCTCACAATAGCATGCTTTAATGTAAATGCCCAAATGGATCATTGGTTAACACCAGGTGAAATGCAGCAATTGCCATTATATGGTTTGACGAGAGGTAATTCTGCCGCCACAACATCATCAGTTCTTCCACCATCGAGTAATGTTCGTACAATTGGTGAATGGGAGGAAATCCAAGGAGTAGTAGTTGCTTGGATAAGTTATTCAGGAATGCTGCGTGAGATTATTCGTAATGCTAGATTGGAATGTAAAGTATATGTAGTTTGTTCAAATTCACAAACTGTTATTAATGATCTTCAAAACAATAATATTGACACAAGTAATGTAGTGTTTGTTGTAACTCCTTTTAATTCTGTTTGGTCACGAGATTATGGGCCATGGAGTGTTTATACAAATGACGTAGATAGTTTGCTAACTATTGATTGGATTTATAATCGTGTTCGACCAAACGATGATGCAGTATCCGTAGCAATTGCGAATGCTATTAACTCACCACTCTATCAAACAACTTCTGCTCCGTGGAATCTTGTTAATACAGGTGGTAATTTTATGACTGATGGCTTTGGAACCGCATTCTCGTCTAATCTTATTCTTACTGATAATTTGCCATCGGCAGGATATGGTGGTACACAAAACGCATCAGGCATTGATACAATCGTAAAACATTTTATGGGAATCAATCGATACATTCGTTTTCCTACTTTGCCGTATGATGCAATTCATCATATCGATATGCATTTAAAATTATTAAACGAAGAAACGTTATTAGTCGGTCAATACCCACCAGGCGTGGCTGATGGCCCTCAAATTGAAGCCAACCTTCAATATATTCTTGCTAATTATAACTCTGTTTATGGTACTCCATATAAAGTAATTCGGATGCCAATGCCCGATGATAATGGGACTTATCCAAATACATCTGGACGATATTTTACTTACACAAATTCATCATTTATAAATAAAACATTAATATTCCCGCTCTACAATATTCCTGCGGATACTATTGCTTTACGTATTTATAAAGATGCATTACCTGGTTATAATGTGGTGGGAATAAATTCTCTCGCTAGCATAGGCTCGCTTGGTGCATTACATTGTATCACAAAAGAATTAGGAACTGCAGATCCTCTTTTAATTAGTCATCAACAATTACCAAATTCAACTGACACTATAAATAATTATACTGTCGATGCTCGTATTCAACATAGAAGTGGAATTGCAAATGCTACACTTTATTTTCGAACAGATACGCTACAACCTTGGCAAAGTGTATCTATGAGCACATTAAGTAGTCAAATAAATTATTGGGCAAGTGCAATTCCTGCTCAAACAATTGGTACGCGCATTTATTATTATATCGAAGCACAATCCAACTCAGGTAAGCATCAAGTTAGACCAATTTCTGCTCCAACAGGATATTGGTATTTTGATATTACTGGAGTAACAGGAATTGTTACTTCTGAAATTCCCGCAAATAAACTAGAAATTGCTTTCCCGAATCCATCGAAAGGAATTACGTGCATTCCAATTTCATTAGCGCAAAATTGTAATGTAGTCGTAGGATTATACGATGAAACAGGAAGATTACTTTTTCCAATACAAAACGGAAATCTCTCTAAAGGGAAGCATAAGTTGTTTATGAATACCGAATCAATTGCATCTGGAATTTATTTAATTAAGATGAGCATCGGCACTCAAAATTACATTCAGAAGATCGCTATTCGTTTTTAGCTAGAATTAATCTTTATGGCTAACGTCATTTAGAAACGTCTTGTTATAGGAATTTTAAGGTTCCTGGTTTTCATTTTTAATTCTTGATTTCTTAATTATTAGAGTTATCTCGAATTTTTGATTCATAGAGAAATGACTTGAGATGTTCAAAGAGATGCAATTAATTTAGCATTGCTTTCGCTTTCCCAGTGATTATTCGCTTTCAAAATGCCCTATCTGCTATTTTTAAGATGTGCCATGGTGCTCGTTACATAGTGATATTCAAATATTTGAAATTTTGAATAGTTTATAACTCATTCTTAAAACAGGGTCAAAAGGGTTTTCGAGATTTATGTTTCGAAAGTTATCCACATTTATTACCTTTGCCCCCCTTGCGCTATTTCCAACGGAAGGTTAAAATATTACGCCGTGGCTGAACATCGATCAGCTTATCTGATTAAATACGTAGGGTTACCACTTGGTGATCATGAGTACGATTATGATATCGGCAACTCGTTCTTTGAGGGTCGTGAAGGCTCGATAATTAAAAAGGCGAAGGTGAAGGCTACAGTGGTGCTCCGTAAAGGACCAACCATGCAGTTGGATCTAAAGCTAGAAGGAATAATTTGGGTGGAATGTATGCGTTGTCTTGAAGAAATGACAGTAGTGGTTGACGTTGAAAGGTCATTGCTTATACGCCTAGTGGAAACGGTTTCGTCTGAAGAAGATGATGTTGATTCTATCAGTTTGCCAGCAAATGGACATGAAATAGATATGGCAATTCATCTCTATGATTTCTTGACCTTAGAAGTTCCTTATAGTCCAGTCCATCCAGATGATGAAAATGGAATTCCTGGTTGTAATCCAGAGGTTCTTAAATATATTGCTAGTCAGAAAGTAGCTGACGCTGAAAATCCCTCAAATGATCGTTGGGCAGCACTCAGAAAGTTAAAAATGAATTAAACATCTTATTAATATTTTATTACCATGCCACATCCTAAACACAAAATCTCGAAGACAAGAAGAGATAAGCGCAGGACTCATTACAAAGCAGTAGCACCAACAATTGGTGTTGATTCCACTACTGGCGAAACACATCTTTACCACCGTGCTCATTGGCATGAAGGTAAACTTTATTACAAGGGTAAAGTAGTGATGGAAAAAGAGGCATAATACCTTTGATTCATAACATCTTTTCTTGAAGACCATAAACTTTAATCGATGAGAATTGGGATTGATATTATGGGAGGTGATTTTGCTCCGCGTGAAACAACGCTAGGAGCAATCCATGCCCTTTCAGAACTCTCTGATGATATTCGCCTCGTTTTATTTGGTGATGAACACGCTATTCGTGATCTTTTCACTATCGAGAATGCTGATATTTCAAAAATAGATATTGTTCATACAACCGAAATAATCGGCATGGACGAACATCCGGCACGTACCATCGCTCAAAAGCCTGATTCAAGTATAGCTCGTGGATTCGAATACTTAAAAGCAGGAAAAATCGACGCTTTTGCTGGTGCAGGAAATAGTGGAGCAATGATGGTAGGAGCAATGTTTTCTGTGAAAGCCGTTCCTGGAATTCTTCGTCCTGCAATATGTTCTCTTTTGCCTAAAGAAGATGGTAGGTGGGGAGTGTTTTTAGATGTAGGAGCTAATGCTGATTGCAAACCGGAAATGCTTCAACAATTCGCTATTTTAGGCAGTCTTTTCCTTGAACATGTTTATAATATTCCTCAACCGAAAGTAGGCTTGATGAATATCGGTGAAGAAGAAGAAAAAGGGAATTTACTGTCTCAAACTACTCACCAACTTTTAAAACAAACAAAGGAAATTCAATTCATCGGTAATATAGAAGGCCGCGACCTGTTTAATGACAAAGCCGATGTAATAGTATGCGATGGCTTTACAGGGAATGTAATTCTAAAACTTGCCGAATCTTTTTACAGTCTTATCCGAAAACGGAAAATAAAAGACGAATATTTCGATCGCTTTAATTATGAAAATTATGGCGGTACTCCGGTATTAGGCGTAAATGCTCCGGTAATTATTGCGCATGGCATCTCCAATGCTCGTGCAATAAAAAACATGATTCACATAACTCAAAGGGTTACTGCAGCCGGTCTTACCGAAAAAATTGCTCTGGCATTGCAGGAAAGCATCAGCAACTGATATGACCAAAATAAGAGCCGCAATAACAGCCGTTAACGGATGGGTTCCAAATTATGTTCTTACGAATAAAGAACTCGAGGAACTGGTTGATACTAACGATGAATGGATTCAAAGTCGTACTGGTATTAAGGAACGTAGAATTCTAAAAGAACCCGGACAAGGAACTTCCGATATTGCTGTAAATGCGATTAACGGCTTGTTAAAAAAACGTGGAATTACTGCCGATGAAATCGAGTTAATTATTTGTGCAACCACAACTCCTGATATGCAATTTCCAGCAACGGCAAATATCATATCAGACAAAGTAGGGGCGAAAAATGCCTGGGGATTCGATGTTAGTGCAGCTTGCTCAGGATTTCTATATGCATTAAATACTGCTTCGAAATTTATTGAAACTGGAACCCATAAAAAAGTTATTGTGGTGGGTGCCGATAAGATGTCTTCAATCATTGATTATACTGATCGTGCTACTTGCGTTATTTTTGGTGATGGTGGTGGTGCCGTTTTGTTAGAGCCCAATGAAGAAGGCAATGGAATTATGGATTCTATTTTAAGAAGCGACGGTTCTGGAAGAGTTTATCTTCATCAAAAAGCAGGAGGAAGTGTTCGCCCCGCTTCACATGAAACGGTAGATAATAAAGAACATTATGTTTTTCAAGATGGGCAGCCGGTATTTAAATTTGCAGTTACAAATATGGCTGATGTGAGTGCCGAAATCATGGCAAAAAATAATTTAGTTGCCGATGATATCTCTTGGTTAGTGCCACATCAAGCAAATAAGCGTATTATTGATGCCACCGCGCGCCGAATGGGACTTGATGATGATAAAGTAATTATCAATATTGAACGTTACGGTAATACAACAAATGGAACGATTCCGCTCTGCTTATGGGAGTGGGAAAGTAAGTTTAAAAAAGGAGATAATATAATTATTGCTGCTTTCGGAGGCGGTTTTACTTGGGGAGCAATCTGGGTAAAATGGGCTTATGATGGAACAAAATAAAATTAAACGGATGATTTATTATATTTACTCACCAAAATACGCCTACTAAATGAATAAGAAAGAGATTGAAGAGCTCATCAAATTTGTATCGAAGTCGGGTGTGAGCGAAGTGAGCCTCGAAACGGAAGAGATTAAGATTACCATTAAAAATGCAAATGCACGTCCTGCTGATCAGTACATCACAATGGCGCAACCTGCTTTAATGGCTCCTGCTCTGGCTTACCAAGCACCTGCTGAAGTTGCACCTGCGCCTACAGCTCCTGCAAATAACGAAGCCAATTTCATCACAATTAAAAGCCCTATGATAGGAACCTTTTATCGCTCATTATCACCCGATAAACCCTTGTTTGTAAATGTGGGAGATGAAATTAAAGTAGGGAAAGTACTTTGTATTATTGAAGCAATGAAATTATTTAATGAAATTGAATCAGAAGTATCTGGTAAAATTGTAAAAATACTGGTTGATAATTCTTCACCTGTAGAGTACGATCAGCCATTATTTCTGGTAGATCCTTCCTGACTTAACCATTTGAAAATTGAACCTTGAAATGATTTTTATAATATGCGTTTTCAAAGTTTTTAATTATCAAATTTCCAAATCGACTTATGTTTAAAAAGATCCTTATAGCCAATCGCGGAGAGATCGCCTTGCGCATTATCAGAACCTGCAAGGAAATGAACATCCGAACTGTGGCAGTATATTCAACGGCTGACAAGGAAAGTCTGCATGTCCGTTTTGCAGATGAGGCGGTTTGTATCGGACCTCCAGCAAGTAGAGATTCATATTTGAATATTCCTCGAATCATCGCTGCAGCAGAAATTACAAATGCTGATGCAATCCATCCTGGATATGGTTTCCTCTCTGAGAATTCGCGTTTTTCAGCAATTTGTCGTGAACATGGAATTAAATTTATTGGCGCAACTCCCGAACAAATTGATGCTATGGGAGATAAAGCTAGTGCAAAGGAAACGATGAAGAAAGCAGGTGTTCCAACGATTCCAGGCTCTGAAGGTTTGTTGAATGGTGTGGAAGATGCTAAGAAAACCGCTAAAAAAATTGGATACCCAATTATTATGAAAGCAACTGCAGGAGGTGGTGGTAAAGGGATGCGCGTTGTATGGAAAGAAGAAGATATTGAAAAGGCCTTAGAAACAGCGCAAACAGAAGCAGCCGCTTCATTTGGCAATGATGGGATGTATATGGAAAAGTTTATTGAAGAACCTCGCCATATCGAAATTCAAGTGGCAGGGGATCAATACGGGAAAGCGTGTCATTTAAGTGAACGTGATTGTTCAATTCAACGTCGTCATCAAAAATTAGCTGAAGAAACACCATCGCCATTCATGACTGAAAAGTTAAGAGAAGAAATGGGTGACGCAGCTATCAAAGCCACTTTAGCTACAAGTTATGAAGGGGTGGGTACGATTGAATTTTTAGTTGATAAGCATGGAAAGTTTTTCTTTATGGAGATGAATACACGAATTCAAGTTGAACATCCTGTAACCGAAGAAGTTATAAATTATGATTTAATTAAAGAACAAATAAAAATTGCTGCCGGAGTACCTATTTCTGGAAAGAATCATTTCCCTACGATGCATGCAATTGAATGTCGTATCAATGCCGAAGATCCTTACAATGATTTTAGACCTTCTCCAGGTAAAATAACAGTCTTACATCAGCCAGGTGGTCATGGTGTTCGTGTTGATTCACATATTTATGCAGGATATACAATTCCTCCATATTATGATTCAATGATTGCAAAGCTGATTACCGTAGCGCAAACACGTGAAGAAGCCATCCAAACGATGGAACGTGCATTAAGTGAATTCGTAATTGAAGGCGTTAAAACAACAATTCCATTTCATCAACAATTAATGCAAAACGAAGATTTCCGGAAAGGAAATTATACCACTAAATTTTTAGAAACATTTAAGTTGAAGTAAATTTAATTGTCAATATAGGAAGGCTGTTTCGTAAAGAAACAGCCTTTTTTTGTGAAAAATTTGTCTTACTTCTACACGTTTTACCCTCACTCTGTTACAAAAAACTCAATAAATTACCCTCACTCTGTTACAAGAAACTCAATAAATTACCCTCACTCTGTTACAAGAAATTAAATAAATTACCCTCACTCTGTTACAAGAATCGAAAATTTGCCCTAACTTTGGACATGTTTACACGATTAATAATACCTGAATTGGATAAATGGACTATCAAAAGTAGTCGTAAGCCTTTGGTTATCAGGGGGGCAAGGCAGGTAGGCAAAACAACGGTCATAAGCCAGTTTGCTGAGCAATTTAAGCAATACATATATCTGAATTTAGAGCTGCCAAATGATAGAAAATTATTTGAAGAATTTACATCGATAGAGTCATTAATTCAGATGATGTTTTTCAATAATAATATGTCGATTACAAATAAGCATAAGACACTAGTTTTTATTGACGAAATACAGGAAGTGCCAGAAGCATTAAATATTCTACGTTATTTCTATGAAATGGAGCCCAGTATTGCAGTTGTTGCTGCTGGAAGTATGTTAGAGACATTGTTTGATAAGAACATCAGCTTTCCTGTTGGAAGAGTTGAATATAAAGTATTAAGACCAGTTTCTTTTCCTGAATTCTTATCAGCAATGGGAGAAATAGAAGCTTTGGAACAACTACAACAGATACCAATAGCGTCTTTTACACATGGGAAGTTAATCCAGCTATTTAATACGTATACGGTAATTGGTGGAATGCCAGAAATAATAAACCATTATGTAAAGTATAGAGATTTAGCAGGTTTAGCGCCTATTTATGATTCGTTAATTGCTTCCTATATTGATGATGTAGAAAAATATGCTGCTAATCCATCTCAGATTTTGCACTTACGACATGCTATTCGTACGTCTTTTTCACAAGCAGGAAAAAGGATTAAATTCGAGGGTTTCGGAAACTCTGCTTACCGTTCGCGTGAAATGGGGGAGTCATTACGAATATTAGAAAAAGCAATGTTGCTTCATTTGATATACCCAAATACAGCAGCGGAATTACCGCTACTTCCTGATATAAAAAAGGCACCTCGTTTACAAGTATTAGATACAGGTATGTTAAATTATTTTTTAGGAATACAAAAAGAAATAATAAGTACTGACGATCTAAATAGCATCTATCAAGGAACTATGATAGAGCATCTGATAGGACAGGAGCTATTAGCTTTTCAATATACTGCATTAAGTACTTTGCAATATTGGGTACGTGAAAAGAAAGAATCATCAGCAGAAGTGGATTTTATATTTCCATTTGAGGGCATGCTTATTCCTATTGAAGTAAAAGCAGGTAAAGCAGGTAAGTTAAAATCATTACACTTATTTATGGATATGGCTCCCCATAAAATTGCTGTTCGTTTCTATTCTGGGGAATTATTAATTACAAATGCCACCACACCACATGGGAAAAAGTATAAATTGTTAAATATGCCTTATTATCTTGTTTCAAAAATTGAATTTTATCTTGCTTGGATGCAAAAAAACATTCAATGAAGTCGGAAAATAGATCTCGATTATTTAATGATTTTACCTGTGTCACATAAAAAAAACGGGGATTCGAAATTTGAATCCCCGTTTTTTTTTATGTGTTTATTAATTTATTGCTTGATGGTAATTCTTCGAGAAACAGTTCCACTATCGCTTTGAATTTTTACAAAATAATATCCTGGTTTTTTTTCGCTTAGATCCAATGTAAATGTTGTTGGATTTAATCTTTCAGTTTCTATGGTATTAACTAAATTTCCTAAAAGGTCATAAACCATCACTCTGGGATTTAGAATTTGAGCCTCACCGTAATTAATATTTATGGAACCTGTTGATGGCTGAGGATAAATTGAAAGTTGTATATCGCGACCTAACGATTTTATGTTAGCTGAAC
>JANXSD010000132.1 GCA_025352785.1 Bacteroidota bacterium | reverse complement strand
TACGATGAAAAAATAATTGATTCACAAAAGATTATTATTATAAAATAATTTACTATCACTCAAAGGCAGAAGAATTTTTCTTCTGCCTTTATAATTTTCTTAAAACATGAAAACGCTAAAAGTTATTATATTATTTATTATTTGTTTTGAAATTAATGGACTTGGGCAAGTTAATTTTGATTCAACTTATATTGTAGGACCATCTTCACAAGCATATAATATCCATGTTTTTACTAATCATTATTTAGTTTCGGGTACTTCCACTGTATGGGTATTCGATTCAAGTGGCAACTTATCAAATCAAAGTCAAGCATTTCTTTTTAAGATCAATAATTTCGGTGACTCCTTAAAAATTAATTATTATTATAAAAATGATCCATTACTTTCTGCAAATTTTCCATTTAGTAGATTTGATGTATTTACTTCTTCATCTGAGGAAAAAGATAAGAGGTGCATTTATTCAAGTGGAGTACAATTAACATTAAATAGTTTAGGCAACCAACAACAACTCCTCAAATTAACAAAAACAGATTCTCTAGGAAATGTTTTAAGAGATACAAGTTATCGGTTGCTAAATGACTCTTCATTAATTCCATTGGGGAGTTATTTTAATAATCAACTTAATAAATTAGCTATAGTTGGCGGAGTAAAAAATGGCTTTGGTAATTATGAATATCCCTTTATCGTAGTTATTGATACATCAGGAGCAATAGTAAATAATATACGAATAAAAGGACAAGGTTTTATTCAAATGAGAGATATAATTATGGATTCTTCAAGTAATTTTTATGTTTCGGGAACAAAGATTGGCACAAACCCGAATTCCGAGCCAAAAACTTGGAAAGTTGATCCGAATGGAAACATCCTTTGGTCTTATCCATATACAATTTCTACTTATAGTAATTCCGCATCTTCCATAATTTTTACTTCAGATGGAAATTTAGTTACAATTTATAATGAAGCACATTATGGTCCATGGTATCGGTACCATTTATTAAAGATAGGCACAAGTGGAAATACTATTTGGGATAAATCTTTTAGCTATACAAAGCAACTATTTGGAGATGGATTAACAGAACTTTCCAATTCAAATTTAATACATGTAAGCGTTTATCGTGACACAATTAGTAACCTCGACCCTGTTGGTGGAATGTTAACTTTGTTTGATTCAAGTGGTACAAAATTATGGGAACGATTTTTTTTCGGAAATTTTAAAGGAGTTTATGATGTGAAACCTACATTTGATGGTGGATTCATTTTTTGCGGTGAAAATGATAATGGATATATTGATACAGTTTCGGGTTTTCATACTGATCAGGCTTGGGTCGTCAAAACCGATAGCCTTGGTTTGTTAACATCCATTAACAACCATACACCAAACTATTTGAGCAAAGCAACAATAAATGCACCATATCCCAATCCAACAAATGATGCAATTACCATAGAAACATTTGTGCCATTAGAAGCAAAAAAAGCAATATTGCATTTATTCGATATTCACGGAAAGGAGTTGTTGCAAAAGGAAATTAGTAAAGGAACAGCAACTACATCCATTTCAATGTATCAATATGCATCAGGCAACTATTTAATCGCACTAAGCGTAGATGATTATGCCGCCGGCACAAAAAGAATAGTTAAGGTGGAATAGAAATATAGAATTAGATAATTTATTTATCTATTCTTTTAAGCTCATTAAACTCTTTCGATTTACCTTTTGCAATGGAAAGGGTTTGCCAATTATTATCACAAATCATTTTACCGATAAATACAATTTGTCCGACGTGATAGGGGTAATGGGTGAGCGGTCGAATGATAGCGTCTAAAACGGTATGCTTTTCATTACGGATAAAGATTTCTTTTGGTAAGTCATCCTTAGTAATTGAATTCAATGCATCAAAAAAACAAGACCATCCTTTATCCCATCGTTCTATTAAATCTTCTTTACTATTAATGGCGTTCGTAAATTCTGAATCACGATTTCGCCATTCTATTTCCCCGTCACTCGTTAAAAAATCTGTCCACCGTGAAAGCATATTTCCCGATAAATGGTTTACAATAATTGCAATGCTATTACTTTCTTCGTTGTATTGCCAAAACAATTTATCTTCAAGAACTTGATTAAAAGTTTTTTCTCCGAGTAATTTATAATGCTCATATTGTTTACGAGTGCTCGTCAAAAAATTTAGTTTTTCCATTTTATTATCAGCTAGAAAAGTACAACAGCAACTTTAAATTCCCCACTTAAAGTTATCCATATCAGCAATGGCACCAGCTAATAAATCAATGCATCCTTGAATATCTGATTTGTCAGCCATCTCAATGGATTGATGAATATGTCGAGTGGGAATAGAAATCGCTCCAGCAATAGAACCTGTTTTACCGTTACGTTGTAATGCCGCTGTATCAGTTCCTCCAGCAGGAAGAATTTCTAGTTGCCATTTAATTTTATTTTTCTTCGCTGTTTGCTTTAAGAATTCAATCATGCGTGGATCACAAATAGTGCTTGAATCCATAATCTTAATTGCAGCACCTTCGCCTAATTGAGTTACCATTTCATGCGGGCGAGATCCTGGAGTATCGAAAGCGATTGTTGTATCTAATCCTAAACCGAAATCTGGTTCAATGTTATGCGCTGCTACAGAAGCACCACGAATTCCAACTTCTTCTTGAACTGTAAATACAGCATAAATATCATACGGAATTTTTTTCGGTAATATTTTTAGTGCCTCAATTAATATAAAAACAGAAACACGATTATCAATGGATTTACAATTTACACAATTTCCCATCTCAATCAAATCACGTTGACGAGTAACCGGATTTCCTACACTAACAATTTTCTCAACTTCTTTTTTCGATAATCCTAAATCAATAAAATAATCAACAGTTTGTGTTACTTTATTTTTCTCTTCTGGTGTCATAAGATGAACAGGCTTTGAACCCATCACACCAACAATATCTTTTGTTCCATGCACGATAACTCTTTGAGCCGTTAATGTTTTTGGATCAAAGCCACCCAATGTATGAAAACGTAAAAAACCTTTATCATCAATATGTGTAACGATAAAACCAATTTCATCCATGTGCGCTGCAACCATTACTTTCTTACGTTCCTTGCCACGCTTCAATGCAGTTACATTGCCCATCTTATCAACGCTCACCTCATCGGCTAGCTTTTTGATTTCTCGAAGTACAATTTCACGAATGCGATTTTCATATCCCGGAGCACCAGCAGTTTCACAAATTTCTTTTAGTAATGCAATATTCATATCAGTATTTTATTCGATGTGTGTAAGTTTAACGGTATTGGCAGTAGCGCGTTCCTGCAACGGTGTGCTCGCCACATGTATAATGTAATCACCTGAATGCACTAATTTTTTATCCACTAAAAATTTCTTGATGTCACTCACCGTTTCATCAGTACTTTCATACTTATCATAGTAAAAACCACGAACACCCCATAAAAGATTTAGCGTTTTTAATAGTGGTTTGTTATCTGTAAAAATATAAATACACGCCTTTGGTCGGTGACTTGAAATTTTAAATGCAGTCATCCCCGAATGAGTCATCGCTACAATTGCACTTGCATCCGACTGCCGCGCCATAGTGCACGATGTATAACCAATCGATTCAGGGATAAAATTTTTGGAACCTTTACGCGGAGGTTTTTCATGGTAATATATCGAATCTTCTTTTTCTACTTCGGTAATGATTTTTTGCATGGCGATAACAGTTTCTACAGGATATTTTCCAACAGAGGTTTCACCACTAAGCATGAGGGCATCAGCACTATCAAAAACTGCATTCCCCACATCATTCGCTTCGGCACGTGTAGGACGATAATTCGTGATCATACTTTCCATCATCTGTGTTGCGATGATCACTGGCTTTGACGCCGCATTACATAACCTTACAATTGTTTTTTGAATCACAGGAACTAACTCCATAGGCATTTCAACACCTAGATCACCACGAGCTACCATCACACCATCCGAAACAGCAACAATAGCTTCAATATGTTTTACAGCTTCCGGCTTTTCAATCTTCGCTATAACACGTGAAAGTTTATTTCTGTCTTTAATGATTTGTTTTAATTCAAGAACATCTTCAGGCTTGCGAACAAAAGAAAGTCCAATCCATTCTACATCATTTTCTAATGCAAAGTCAAGATCTTTTTTATCTTTCTCCGTAAGACTAGGTAAGGAAATTTCTGTGTTTGGGAGATTCACTCCCTTACGTGATGAAAGAATTCCTCCGTGAATAATTTTTGTTTTTACACGCTGATTGGGAAGTATCTCGGAAACTTCTAATTCTAATTTTCCATCATCTACTAATACACGATCGCCAACTTTAGCATCGTTATGAAAATTTTGATATTTGATATAGACTTCTTCGCGTGTTCCTAAAACTTCATTTGTTGTAAGTATTAATGACTCTCCTTCAATCAATAAAAAGTCTCCATCTTTCATATCACCGATGCGAATCTTTGGTCCTTGTAAATCGAATAAGATCGCAACGTGTGTTTGTAGTTTTTGATTGAGCTCACGAACATTTAGAATTATGCTTCGCATCATATCATATTCTCCGTGTGAGCCGTTGATACGACAAACATCTACACCTGCATAAATAAGTTTTTCTAATATAGCTAGATCCATAGTAGCAGGACCAATTGTAGCAATAATTTTAGAACGATTAAAATGAGTTATCATTTGTTGTTTTTGATAAAAGTGAATTGATGAAAATTAATATTCTGACAATTCCTTTTTTATTTAAATAGAGGTTAATAAAAATTAAAATATTTAAATGGTTTCTACCATCAGAAAGTTCTCTGCAGATTTTAGCTGAGTAACATCCATCTCAGTTACTACACTTACATTTTTTAATTCGCTAATTCTTTTTGTGATATCTGTAATATTTGTATAACGACTATAATTTCTGATCATCAGGAAATAATCCACTTGTTTCATCTCCGAAAGGAAATGACCATTACTTCCTTTATTGTTGATAATAAAATAGTTTTCATCATCAGCATTATTACAAGAAAAAATCGAGAACAAACTACTCGATCCTTTCTTCTCCATCTTTAATTCTAAATCGGCCTGACGTTCCATTGAAACTTCCAATTGTCGATTTATCTCATAACAAAGTTTATAGTCGCGATAGGTACAGAATATTCCCAACAAGAGAAAATCATAATCTTCTTCAAATTGTAGTGTAATTAGCTTTTTCGCCATTTCGGTCTCAAAAATAAGCATTAAACGTTCGCTCCTTAAAAATTCTTTCGATAAACATTCTTTCCAAAAATATTCAATCTCTTCACGATCAAATTGCAGAATTCATTTTAAGATTAGTGATTTTCATCCGCAATAACTATCAAGACATCAAATTAAAATATCTTTGTGGTGATGGATGCGATTCTCAACGACGATTATTTTATGCGCATGGCCTTGGCGGAAGCCAAAACGGCTTTTGATGCTGATGAGGTTCCCATAGGAGCTGTAATTGTTGCAAATGGAATTGTTCTAGCGAAAACCCATAATATGGTGGAGCGACTAAATGATGTTACAGCACATGCAGAGATGATGGCATTTACTGCAGCAGCAGATCATTTAGGAGGAAAATATTTGAAGGATTGTACTTTATACGTCACCTTAGAACCTTGCCCGATGTGTGCCGGCGCTTCTTACTGGACGCAAATCACAAGAATAGTTTTTGGTGCTTACGATACGAAAAGAGGATACAAAAAATTTGCTACTGAAGTTTTGCATCCAAGCACTCAAATAAGCGGTGGAATAATGGAAGAAGAATGTGGAATGTTATTAAGCGAATACTTTAAAGCAAAGCGCTAAACTATACGTTGATCGCTTGAACAGTTTCTACCGTAAGAGGCTTATTCAAAAACTTTTTAATGAAACGGTTTTTATTCGCACGGTTTAAATCCTTGAAACTTTCTGAGGTAGAAAGCATAATTATTTTGCACTGCTTTTGCGTTGCTTCAGCTAATAATGCAAACGCATCAAGAAACTGAAATCCATCCATCAAAGGCATATTAATATCCAAAAAGATCACTTCTGGCAATTCTGTTTGTTTTGCATTTTTGATGAAATCCAATGCCTCAATAGGTGATTGATAGGCATTCACTTCTTGTGCAAAACCAATTGATTCTAGCAATTTTTTATTCACAAAATTATCAAGTGAGTTATCATCAATCAACAGCACTTTACTATACTTGGAGGCACCTGCTTTTGCAGAACCAATTACAGACTCATTCAACGTTTGACTGCTCATACTGTGTGTAGAATTCTCTAAATAATTAATTTAATAGGTTTAATGGTTTGATGTTTGGTTTCGGGTATTATTACGCC
>JANXSD010000130.1 GCA_025352785.1 Bacteroidota bacterium | reverse complement strand
GGTATATTTTGATGGTTCAAATTTACTTTGATATGAAATCTTCACATATAACTTACGTCAGCTATCTCTATGATGTTTATCAGTTTATTTCAAATCAAAACTATCACCCAACGCGGGAATAGCGATATTTTTAAAACCAGCGATTTCCAATTTTCCTTTAAATGCTGTTTGAGCTTTTGGCTCACCATGAACAATAAAAAACTGTTTTACTAAATTAGCATTTTGACAAGAAAGAAATTTCAATAATTCATTATAATCTGCATGCGCTGAATACGAATCAATAACTTCAATATGTGCATTTACTGGATATGGTTTTCCGAAAATGTTCACCTCCTTAAATCCTTCAATTAATTTGCCACCTAACGAGCCAGTTGGTACATATCCTACAATTAATATCGTGTTTTTTTCATCACTTATATTGTTTTTCAAATGGTGCTTAATTCTACCTGCTTCCATCATTCCTGAGGCCGAAATGATGATACATGGTTCGGGACGATTGTTTAATGCTTTTGATTCTTCTACTTCTGTGATGTAATGAACTTGATCATATCCAAATGGGTCAGAATCTTTTTTCATGTATTCCTTTATAGCAATATTAAATGATTCGGTATACTTGCGCATAATTGCTGTTGCATTTACTGCTAATGGCGAATCAATATACACGGGAACCTTTGGCATCAGACCTTTTGTATTCAAACGATCCAACGCATAAACCACCTCTTGTGTTCTTCCCAAACTAAATGCAGGAATGATCAATTTCCCCTTTCTATCAACGCAAGTGTCAAGTACTACTTTTAACAAACGTGATTCAGCATCTTCACTTGTTTCATGCAAACGATCGCCATACGTGGATTCACAAATGATGACATCAGCTTGCGGAAATACTTGAGGCTCGCGTAAAATAATATCTGTATATCTACCAACATCACCAGAGAAAAATATTTTTTTAAGAGCATCAGGCTCATTAAATTCAAGATTCACACAAGTACTTCCTAATATATGTCCAGCATCAGTCAACATAAATCGGATATCATCATCGATCTTGTTCCATTCATCGAGATTAACAGCTTCAAAATGTTTGATGCATGTATTAACATCCTCCAACTCATAAAGTGGCTCTAAAAGTGTTTGACCATGTTTCTTACGTCTTTTATTTACATAACTAATATCATTCTCTTGGATATGTGCACTATCGGCTAACATGATTTTGCATAATTCAAGCGTTGCAGCGGTGCAATAGATTGGCCCAGTGTAACCATTTTTAACCAGATAAGGAATTAGCCCCGAATGATCCATATGCGCATGAGAGAGAATCATGTAATCAATCTCACTTGGCACGAAACCTAAATTTCGATTCAATGTATCATTATCGGATGCTCTATTTTGAAACAACCCACAGTCGAGCAAAACCTTTTTTCCTTTCGCTGTTTGTAGTAGATGTTTACTTCCTGTTACTGTTTGTGCGGCACCATGAAATGATATATTCATAAATTATTTTTTTTGATAATGTTAAAACATCCAGCAATAAACCTAAATTTAACTCGTTCAAATTTATTAAAGATAAAGGGATTTAATGCCGAAAATTAAATGGATTGTATTGTTCTTGGTTGCATTTTTTTTACAGATTGAATTCTCACTTTCCCAAAGTAAAGATAAATTAATTCCTTGGTCATCGAATCATCGATTAACAGCCTCCAATTTCGAAAAGCCAGCACCTGATGTACGTACTGAACATAATTTAGGTCATGGAAAGCGATCAATACTAGAAGGTTTTATTTTTACTGGAATTGATTTTGGATTTCAAAGAATCAATAATGATATAACCTATACCGTCCAATCATTTATGGAACCCGAAAAATCATGGATGAGCGATACGAGTAATATTCAAACACTAGAACATGAACAAGCGCATTTTGATATCACAGAAATTTATTCGCGTATGATGAAACGTGAATTGTCGACTACTAAAAACAATATTGCAGCAAAGCAAGTTTATCAGAATTATTTTCATGATTTGCAATTAGAACAAAATAAATTCGATGCTGCTCATCATGGTGAAACAGGATTAGAGCCAGCATGGCAAAAGAAAATTACAGAGCAATTAGAAGCGTTGGAAAAATGGGAAAATAATACGGTGAAAGTAAAACTAAAGTAGATTTAAACATATTTGCAATTGGTATTAACGCTTCATACATCTAAATATTTCATGCGAAATTTTTAGATATGAATTGACACAAATAATAAACATAATACGAAAGTGAGTAAACTAATGCAAAGAAAAAATTCTAGCCTTTCAACAATGAATCGATGATGCTTTCCATTGAAATGCCTTCCGCTTCTGCTTTGAAATTCTTCACAATACGATGACGCAATATTGCCGGTGCAATCGCTTTTACATCTTCTATATCAGGTGAATATTTGCCATTTAAAACAGCATTGCATTTAGCTCCAATTACTAGGTATTGCGAAGCACGCGGACCTGCTCCCCAACTAATGTAGTCTTTTGTAATTGCAGCAGCTTCAGGTGTTCCTGGACGCGTTTTAGAAGCTAACTTAACAGCATAATTCAACACATTATCAGGAACAGGAATTCGACGAACCAATTTTTGAAACTCAAGAATTTGTTCACCGCTAATAATTTTATTTAATTGCGGATTATAATTACTAGTTGTATTTTTTACTACTTGAACTTCTTCTTCGAAAGAAGGATAATCCAATTGCACATTGAACATGAAACGATCTAATTGCGCCTCAGGCAATGCATATGTTCCTTCTTGTTCAATAGGATTTTGTGTTGCGAGTACAAAAAATGGATTGGGCAAAATATATCTTGTTCCAGCAGTCGTGACAGCACGTTCCTGCATCGCTTCTAACAAAGCACTCTGCGTTTTCGGTGGTGTACGGTTAATCTCATCAGCAAGAATAATATTGGCAAATAAGGGTCCTTTAATAAATTTGAAGTGACGATTCTCGTCAAGAATCTCCGTTCCAATAATATCACTTGGCATCAAATCGGGAGTGAACTGAATACGGTTATAACTCAATCCTAAAACACTTGCAATGGTATTCACGAGTAATGTTTTCGCTAATCCTGGAACACCCACTAAAAGACAATGTCCATTGCTGAAAATGGAGATCAGTGAATCCTTTACTACTTGGTCCTGACCAATAATTACTTTGCCTATTTCGGCACGTAATGCTTTGTAGGCATCACGAAGTGCATCAACTGCTTCAACATCGGAAGCATAAGTATTTGGTGTTGTCATTTTATGTTGCTAAAAACTAAATTATTGAGTGATCCAATCTTTCAATGAATCACAGTTTTTGTATTCGTCGGCAATCTTTATGTACGTAAGCAATTTCTTTTTGTTCCGCCAACCATCAACAGCTTTTTGCTGCTTCTCATTTAACGTTGCTTCCTGTAATTTTTGATAATCGTCGGTTAAGTTTAAACGATGAGGAGAAGTTCTAGATTTCAACATGATTATCTGGTACGCTTGTTTACCATCTTTCGTTGAAACCGACATTGGATTAGAGATCTCTCCAAGGCTCATTTTATCGAGTTGAAATAAAATAGTTGCATCTACTTGATCTGTCTCAAATTTTGATGAACCATTGCTGGAATTTACTGCATTGCCAGCATTCATTTTAGTGTCTGTATCATCAGAATAACGCTCTGCTGCGTCAGCAAATTTCAATGTTCCACCACGAATAGCAACTGCTATGGAATCCATTAATGTTTGCGCTTTCAATACATCTTCCGTATTCGTTTCTGGCTTGATCAAGATATGACGAACATTAATTTTCTCACCTCTTCTTTCAATTAATTGCATGATATGAAAGCCAAATTGAGTCTCTACAATTTCTGATAATTCCGTTTTATTCTTCAAATGAAAAGCTACCGCTTCAAAGGAAGGAACGAGATCTCCACGATTCACAAATCCTAATTCGCCACCTTGCTTTGCACTCTCTTTATCTTGTGAATATAAAATAGCCAACGTACTAAATTCTTCTCCTTTTAAAATGCGGTTACGAATTTCTGTTAACTGTTCTTTAGCCTTATTTTTTTGCTCTTCGCTTACAGCAACATTATGAATGATCATGCTGTATTCCACTTCTGCATTTACTAATGGTAAACTATCTTTAGGAACATGCTCATAAAATGCCTTTACATCAGCAGGTGAAGCCGAAACACTTTTCGTCACCTTGCCTTGCATTTGCTGTGCTAATAATTGGTCTTTCACTAAAGGTTTAAATTCTTCTTTCACCTCAATGACAGACTTACCATAAAAAGCCTCCAACTTTTCAACGGAGCCTAACTGTTGTATATAATAAGCTAAATTATTATCTATTTTTTGATTTATCTGATCATCTGTAACAACCAAACTATCAATATTTGCTTGATTTACAAGAAGCTTGTTTAATAATAATTGATCAAATATTCGGCAACGTAAATCGTTACCACCGTAATTTCCTTGTTGGGTGTATTGTTGATACTGCGATTCAATTTCTGAACGAAGTACCACCGCATTTCCTACAATTCCTGCTACCTGATCAACCACAACACCAGTACCTGGCTGGGCAATTGCAATTTGAAGAAAACATGCAAAAAATACCTGTAGCAGTAATTTATTTTTTTGGGATGAAGAACTCCACTTCATGGTCTTTGAGGGCGTTATCATAAGCAGCTTTTTCCATATCACGGATCATGTCGAGCTTACGTTTGTTGATAATGAGATTACGAATATTGTCACGTTCGAAACTTAACGGTGACTGACTTTCTTTTATTTTAAAACCTTTAATATTTACTAAATAAATAGTACTTGAATCGGGTATTTCAATAAAACGGTTATTCCTAAGAAACTGTTCTTTATCATACGTTTCAATAGGTACTTTTTTCAGTAAATCATCAAAAAGCAACCAATCACCGTCATTGAAATTATAATCTCGTGCGAATTGGAAACAATATTCTTCCAATTGCTTTCTATCTTTTGGGCTATCTGATTTGTACCAATTCCGAACTTTATCCAATTTGGGAGCATTTTTCGGAACACGAAGATAGAGTACTTTAATGATGTTATCCTTTAACTGGAAATTATTCGGATGTTCATTATAATAATTTTCGATTTCTTGATCATTGATGGAAGTATCCATTTTCTGACGAATCAATTCACTTTCGTAGATATATGTAATTAAAGAGTTGCGATATTCTTCCAACTTCTTTTCTACGTCTTTATCGTCTGCACTCAAATTGTCCTCTGCTTTCTTTAAAACTACTTGTTGACGAGCCCAATTCTGAATATAATTTCGAATAATGGTAATGCTATCGTTGTGTGAGGTTCCTTTAGGGACGATATTCTTTACATCTGCAAGAGTTAAATTATGACTATAAACACGAGCAATAATTTTTTCGGAGTTTTTATTTTCTTCCCTTTTAAATTTATTACAAGAAAAAGTAAAAACGAACAGGCATCCAATAATACTTAGCCAAATTTTTGAAATAGTATTGCCGGATGCCTGCGCCATTAAAGTTTTATTCCGCAATTATTTTCTCCAAAGAGTTTGAAGTACTTCGTTATTTACTTGAGCTGGATATTTCTTTTTTAAGTTAGCAATCCATTCCTTTTCAAGATACGTTTGATAGTCTGCTGTGATTAATCCTTTCGCATCATCTAAATCTTTTGGTTCAGGAGCGATCATTTTTTTAAAATCAAAAATAAATATTTGATCCCCACGACTGACATCATTACTCATTCCTGCTTTCCAATCAACTCCATTTAACATTTCATCACCTTTCGAATAACGAGCTTCACGTTTTGAAACGGCATTGGCAGTATTTTTATTGATATCTGAAATAATTTGATCAGCTGTTTTCTTACCTTTTGCTAATTGCTTGCGTAGATCTGATGCAGCTTTCGCATTAGAACAAGTGTAAATTGTTACATCGGCACGCTCGCCCCACATGTAATTATTTTTATTCTTATTGTAAAATTCTTCAAGACCAACAGTATCTTTTACGGCCTTGCTCCAAACCATTTTATCTGTAAGATCAAACAATAAAATTCCATCGCGGTATTCCTTCATCAAATTTTTAAATTCAGGATATTTTTTATCTAAGCGACTTTCTTCGTATGCGATACAAGCATCAGAAACCCAATCATTGTACATTTCATTTCCAATTATTAAAGCACGAACGGCAGGACGTTTGGTTTGATGTGTTGATATATATTTTGCAAAATCTTGTTGCGTGAAGTTAGTTGGAGTAGTACCATCAGTTAAAGAAAACAATGGTTTAACAAATTTCTCCGCTTTATTTAAATCCCAATCTCCATTTGTTAGGTTCGTATCAAGGATAGCTAAAAACTCTTCTTTGGTTTTTGGAACTTCTTTAAATTGATAATCTTTCTTGATTTTATTTACCATACTAATTTTACTCGCTTCATTTCTGCTATCACGAGCAATCATTTGTTTTAATTCTGCTTTCTTATCATCGAATGCAGGAATGCCTCTTCGTTCTAATCGTCGAATAATATGCCATCCATAAGAAGTTTTTATGGGCTGGCTATAGTCGCCATCGGCAGCTAACGCAAATGCAGCTTTTTCAAATTCGGGAACCATTCTTCCTGTTCCAAACCATGGTAATTCTCCACCACGTTTTATAGAGCCTTTATCTTCACTAAATTTAACAACAGCAGTATCCCATGGCATTCCGTTTTTAAGTGCAGCCATCGCTAACTTAATAGTACTTTCTTCTGCTTTGAGTGCACTATCAGAAGCATCTTTAGGAATACGAATCATGATATGCGCAACATGAACTTCACCTTGAGCATCACGAATATCGGCAACCTTAATTAAATGATAACCAAAACGCGTACGCACAGGCATAGATACCTGACTTATTTTAGATGAAAAAGCTACTGATTCAAAAGGATAAACCATCTGCATTCCTGTAAAATATCCTAGGTCACCACGATTTTCTGCTGCAGATGGATCTTCGGAAGAATCTTTGGCCATCTTACCAAAGTCAGCACCTTTAAGAATCATTTCACGAATTTTCATAATCCGATTATAAACAACCACAGTATCTTTCGGTAATGCGTTTGCATCCATCTTCAAAAGGATATGGCTTGCTCGTACATCTTTTTTCAAACGATCATAGGCTTCTTTGATAAGTGATTCGTTAACTTCTTTATCTGTAAGATATGGTTGAGCTAATTGCTTGCGATAACCTGCAAGTTCATTCATAAATGACTCACTAGTATCAAGTTTAAGTGCTTCTGCCTCTTTAACTTTCAATTTGTAATTGATGTAAAGGTCCAGATATTCACGGATAGAAGTTTCGGTGTAAACGCTATCACGATTATTCTTTCTAAAAACACGTTCGAATTCCGATTTCAAAACAGGCTCACCACCAATTAATAATAATTGAGGATCAACA
>JANXSD010000065.1 GCA_025352785.1 Bacteroidota bacterium | reverse complement strand
ACGCTTAGTCATGATTTAAATCGGTGGTGGGCTTTGATGCGCGGAAAGGAAGATCCTAATTTAAAATTGGGGGAAATGAACGACCGATCTACGAAAGGAAATAGTGACTTAGTTTGGGCGTTAAAGAATGTTAGTTTTAATGTAAACCAAGGAGAAGTTTTAGGAATAATTGGTAAAAACGGAGCTGGAAAATCAACATTGTTGAAGATCCTTTCACGAACAACGCGGCCTACAACAGGAAGTCTCAAAATAAAAGGTAGAATAGCTTCATTACTAGAAGTTGGAACGGGTTTTCACCCTGAATTATCAGGAAGAGAAAATATTTATCTTAACGGAACAATTTTGGGGATGAAAAAATCCGAAATTAAAAGTAAGTTCGATGAAATTGTTGATTTCAGTGGAGTGGAACGTTATATTGATACTCCTGTAAAGCGATACTCCTCTGGTATGTATGTACGACTCGCCTTTGCAGTGGCGGCTCATTTAGAACCAGAAATACTTATTGTTGATGAAGTACTTGCAGTAGGAGATGCCGAATTTCAAAAAAAGTGTATTGGTAAAATGAAGGAAATAAGTGTGAATGATGGTCGTACAGTATTATTTGTTAGTCATAACATGTCAGCAATAAGAAATCTTTGTACTTCTGGAGTTATATTAAAGAATGGTGCGCTTACTATTAATGGGAATATTGATAAAGTATTAGCCGAATACCTTGCGGATCAAACCCAACTATCAAATATAAAACTTGCGGATATTCCGCGCAAAGATGTAAATGGTTTAATTAAATTTACAGATATTAGATTGGTTGATAAAAACGGTATCGCAAAAGTTGGTTTTGTAACTGGGGAATCACTTGAAATAATAATTGATTTCATCGCTCAACCCGTATTTTATCTGAATAAAATATCTACTATTGATATTGGAATTAATGATGCCTTAGGTAATAGAGTTACTTGGATGAGTACTTCAATTTATAAGGATAAAATTGAAAACGGAAAAAAGTCTATCAGTTTTCTGATAAATAAAATGTTGTTAAATCAAGGAAATTATACCTTTAGTATTTTTTGTAAAACCGATAATGGCATCGCCGACTGGATACAAAATGCTTCAACATTATCAGTAACTTATCAAGACTTTTATGGTACTGGAAAAAAAATTCCAGAAAGTCAGGGATATTTAGTTTCTGAATTTACGATAAAATAAAAATATGTTGTTCAAGAAATTTAAAGAATTATCTCAAATAGTCCATCAAACAAATCGCAAGTTAGGCGACTTGGAAAAAAAGATTGATGAAATAAGTTGGGCGAATGTTTTTAACAGTGGAATATCAGGATCCGAATGGTTGAAAAAACAATCCTTTTACCCTGGTCGTTGGGCAGCTGGATACCCAATGCTTTATATATTATTTAGAATATACAATGATATTAAACCGAAAAACGTTCTTGAATTCGGATTAGGGGAAAGCACAAAAATGACTTATCAATATCATGCTTCAAACATAAATTCGGCATTCAAAATTATAGAACAGGATCCGATATGGTTACAGTTTTTTTCAAAAAACACTTTTGATATAAGGCCTTATACATTATTACTAGACCTTGAAAAAAAACCCATTCATGGTCATGAAGTGAATGCATATAAAGGATTGACAAGTGCACTTGGCAATGAAAAATTTGATTTTATAATTGTTGATGGCCCATGGGGAAGCGATCATTTTTCCCGATACCAAATTGTTGAATTGTTTGAACATAATTTTGTTGCTGATCATTTTATCATTGTTATTGATGATTATGAAAGAATTGGGGAACAAGAAACAGTTGTTAAATTAAAGGAACTTATGAATCAGAGAGGAATTAAATATGTTGAATCTGTTTATTCTGGTATTAAGCAAACCTATCTAATTTGTTCAGAAAATTATAAATTTATTATAAGCCTTTAGTCCCTTCATGAATCTGGCACCTATCATTCTTTTTGTATATAATCGTCCTTCACATACCTTGAAAACGCTTGAGTCGTTGGAGCAAAATTTTCTTGCCAAAGAATCGATCCTCTATGTATTCGCTGATGGAGCAAAGGAGAATATAACAAAGTTTGAATTGGAAGAAATTGCAGCAGTTGATTCTGTTGTGAAAAGCCATAAGTGGTGTAAAGAAGTGATTTATATTAAAAGAGAAAGAAATTTCGGACTTGCCGATAATATTGTTGATGGTGTTGCGGATGTATTAATGCGACATGAAAAAGTAATTGTTTTAGAAGATGACCTAGTAACCTCACCAGGGTTTTTACAATACATGAATCAGGCATTGACAATATATCAATCAGAAGAAAAAGCTATGCATGTTTCTGGATATATGTTCCCAGTAAAAGGTCGTTTGCCTGAAACATTTTTTTTTAAACAATCATCATGTTGGGGATGGGGAACATGGAAGCGCGCGTGGAAATATTATAATGGTAATAGTAGATTGCTACTGAATCAAGCTTTTAATTTACCTAATTTTAATGAAATAAATATTGATGGAACAAATCAGTTTGTAAAACAATTGGAAGATAATATATCAGGAATTTTAAAAACATGGGCAGTAAAATGGCAGTTCAGTATTTTTGTTAATGATGGTTTATGTCTTCATCCGAAAATTTCACTCGTACAAAATATTGGACTTGACAATAGCGGAGAAAATTGCGGAGAAAATAATAATTTTGAAATCCCTCGTCTAGCAAATAAAATTCAAGTTATTAAATTGCCAGTTTCTGATTATAAAAATGTTTATCCCAAATTAAGGCGATTTTACAAAGAGATGTATTTGCAATCATGGGAGATAAAAACAATTTTAAAGGGATTGGTTCCCCATCGGATAAAAAAAGAAATTAAAAAATGGTTCAAACCTGGTTACCAACAATTGTTATCTGAACAAAAGCGTATAGAAAATCACCCACGTTATGTTCCTACGAAAGTGATTTTTAATGATAGAACTTTAGAAATAACGGATATTGCCTCTTTTGAATTTATAAGAAACGAACTTTTTGAAAATAATATTTATAAATTCAAAACAAACATTGAACGTCCATACATTATTGATTGCGGCGCCAATATTGGATTAAGCATTATTTATTTTAAGACGCTATTTCCTAATGCAGAAATCGTTGCTTTCGAACCTGATTTTGCTGTTTTTCAATCTCTAGCAAAAAACATTGAATCTTTTGGTTACACCGATGTTAAATTAATTAGAAAAGCAATATGGAATGAAGAAACTATTTTGCGTTTTTTCTCTGAAGGTGCCGACGGTGGAAGAATTGCTACAAATGAAAATGAAAATATAATTGAAGTTCATACAGAAAGTCTAAAACCCTATCTTCAAAGAACTGTCGATTTTTTGAAGATTGATATTGAAGGTGCTGAATTAACTGTTCTTAGAGACTGTCAAGATTTGCTTCATAATGTACAAAGGTTATTTGTAGAATATCATTCTTTTATCGGTAAACCTCAGGAATTAAAAGACCTTATTGAAATTCTGAGTAGTAATGGATTCAGGGTTTACATCAGTTCACCAGGTCTCGCTTCTGCAAATCCATTTCTAAAAATAAATTCATACAATGGAATGGACATGCAGCTTAATATTAATGCTATTAGAGAATGAAAGTTGTTCATGTATGCACTGCTGATAAAGGTGGGGCCGGAATTGCTGCTGTACGATTGCATAAGGCATTGCTAGCCCAAGGTGTCAATTCATCATTCCTATCATTATATTGTTCAGGGACAACTCCTGCACATGCTTGTTATAAAACAAAGCCTCCTTTAACTTATCTTCAAAAGTTAAAAAGCAAATTGGGAATCCCTGTCTTAACTTCTGAAAAAAATGCAAATATTCTTAAAACGTTTCATGCTAATTATGAGATTTTTTCATTTCCGGAAAGTGACTATAAAATTGAACAGCATCCTTTATTAAAAGATGCGGATATTATAAACTTACATTGGGTCTCTGGGTTTTTGAATTATCCTACTTTTTTTAACGCTATTAAAAAACCTATCGTATGGACATTACATGACATGAATCCTTTTCTTGGTGGGTTTCATTATATGGGAGATAAAGTGCGAAATACGGAAGTAATGGGAAATTTAGAGAAAAGTTTATTGGAGATAAAAGTAAATAGCTACATCTTAAGTAATATAAATTTAATTGCGCCTTCGAAATGGCTTTATAATGAAGTAAAAAAAAGTGTATTTAAAAATCATAATAGTCAGGTAATATATAATAGTTTAGACATGTCAGTATTTAAACTACAATCAGCATCTGTTGCAAGACAATTTTTTAATTTGCCAGAGAACAAAACAATAATACTATTTGTTGCACAGGATACAGGAAATTTTAGAAAGGGGTTTGATCTATTAAGTGAATCATTAAATAATTTGCCTCTAACTAATGATATTGTGCTAGTATGTGTAGGGGCAAAAAGTACTCCGTTAAATATTCCTAAAAATTGTATCTTTATTGATACAATTAGTGAAGAAAATAAAATGAGTCTTTTATATGCAGCTGCCGATCTTTATATTTTACCCTCTCGAGAAGATAATCTGCCTAATGTAATGCTTGAATCATTGTCATGCGGAACGCCAGTTATAGCTTTTTCAAATGGTGGTATGAAAGAAATAATAAAAAATGGCTTTAATGGTTTCATCGCTGATGATTGTAATTCTGAAAATTTAAGCAACGCAATTTCTAAGGGATTACAATTTATTAAAAATATGAACAGATTAGAAATTAGGAAAGATGCGGAGACGATTTTTGAATCAGAAATTCAAAGCAAAGCATATATAAATCTTTATCAACAACTTTTATAATTTTAAATATTGAATCCTCTACTAACTATCATCACTATAAACCTTAACAATGCCACAGGCTTATCAAGAACTGTACAAAGTGTGGTTAATCAAAATTATATAGATTTTGAATATATAATTATTGATGGCGGTTCAACGGATAATAGTGTTGATGTGATAAATAAATACCGTGATAAAATAAATCATTGGGTTAGCGAACCTGACAAAGGAATTTATAATGCAATGAATAAGGGTATTCAACAAGCGAATGGCGCTTACCTTTTATTTCTTAATAGTGGTGACGAGTTGGATAATGTTGAAAGTTTAGCAAGCATAAATACTATTTTGCTGGAAGAGGATATCATTTATACTAACCTTATCATTAAGGATACACAATCAAAATATACAAAGGAATATCCTAAAACACTTTCGTTTAATTATTTTTTAACGGATTCACTTCCTCATCCTGCTACCTTCATAAAAAAAAATCTTTTTGAACGAATAGGTTATTATGATGAAGAGCTGAAAATATGTTCTGATTGGGCTTTTTTTATTAATGCCATTTGTAAACATAATGCAACATATAAATATTTTAACACCAATCTGTCGGTATTTTATTTTGATGGAATTAGTTCCTCTACTGAATATTCAGCATTAATACTTGCTGAACGTAACAGGGTTTTACAGCGCGATTTTCCACTCTATCTAAGTGTAATCGATGAATTGAAGGAAGCTCGTTTGTTGAAACAACATCTAAGGAATTCAAGGCTATTGAAAATAGCTAGAAAACTAGGTTTTTTAAAACAATTACTAAAAGAGAATTGATTTTTTTACAACACTAGTCTTTAATCGAGAATAATTTCTTTACGGGTAATTTTTTGACTAATTGTTAGGTATACTCCTAAAAATATGAGTACAGCAGCCACCAAATGGATAATATTGGGAGAATCTTTTCCTAAGAGCATTGCAAAACCTGCGGCTAATAGTGGTTGAAGATAAATATAAACGGAAACCGTTCCAGCGCTTAATTCACGTAGTGCAAGGGTATTAAAAAGATACGCCAGAAATGTTGTTCCCACAACAACAAATATCGTAGCCATCCATGTTGATTGAGAGAAAGTATTCCATTCAATGTGATTGAATTCTTTCCATCCAAATGGCAATACTAAAATGGCACCAATACAAAATACCGTTTGCATGATAGTAAGTGGATGGTACTTTTTCATTAATGGTTTCACTAATACAATATATATTGCGAACGATAAAGAATTGATGAGAATAAAAAGATCACCTAACAAGGAACTACTTCCAGAATTGGAATATTGGTGACCGAATAAAATTAAAAGTACAGCGCCACTTAAACCACAAATTATACCGAAGATTCTTTTGATATTAATTACTTCCGACAAAAAGAGTGCTGATAAAATTAAAACGAAGATGGGATTTGTTACCATCATTAATCCTGAATCAATAGGACTCGTAAGTGCTAGTCCTTTGAAAAATAATAGTTGATTAATTGTTACTCCGAATACAGCACATAAAAACAAGCGCATTCTATCAGCAGCAGCAATTTTCTCACGTATAAATAATTGAGTGGTAAGAATAAAAAGGATTGCTGCTACCCAAACTCGAATAACAATAAATCCCATAGGCTGAATAAATTTTGGCATCACTATTTTTGCGATGGAGTAATTTGCTCCATATAAAATATTAGCTGCCAACACTGCAATATGTGCTTTGTAATTACGACTCATGCAAATGCTGCTTTCGCTCCTTCAACAGCTTTTGCTGAATTGCCAATAAAAATTTTACCATCGACAATCATTACTGGTCGTTTGAGAAAGGTATATTCTACTAAAATATATTTTCGATAGTCTTCTTCCGTAAGTGGCTGATCGTTTAATCCGAAAACTTTAAATTTCTTAGATGCCTTACTAAATAAATTTTCATAGTTCCCGGTCAGCTTTCTCATCTCTTCTAATTGATCAGCCGTGATCGGATTTTTTTTGATGTCCTGTAATATCACATCTTCTCCTGGGTTAATTTCTTTAATAATCCTTTGACAAGTATCACAGGAAGAAAGATGATATATTTTTTTCATAGAAATTTTAATGAATTATTATGCAACGAAAAATATTTTTGCAATACATTTATCGTAGATGAAGAGATTGGTTAAAATATTTTTTGTACTACTCGTTTACAGGTATTTGAATTTCCCATCGTGTAAAAATGTAAACATGAAACTTTTGCTTTGTGTAATTCTTTACATTGTTCGATTGCCCATTCAATTCCTACTTCTTTTACTTTGTCGGGAGTATCTGCTTTCTCAGCTGCTTCTGCCAAACCATCAGGAATATCAATATGAAACATGCTAGGAAGAACTGTCAATTGTTTTTTTGCTGTCAACACTTTTATTCCTGGAATAATTGGAACATTGATTCCAGCATCTCTACATTGATCAACGAATGCAAAATATTTTGAGTTATCAAAAAACATTTGAGTTACGATATATTCAGCACCCATATCCACTTTCATTTTCAAATATTTCAAATCCGTTTTCATGTTTGGTGCTTCGAAATGTTTTTCGGGATATCCAGAAACTCCGATACAGAAATTGGTAGGTTCAGCATCAAAGAGTTCTTCGTCTAAAAATTTTCCTTTATTCATGTGCACTACTTGATCAATTAGATCGGTGGCATAGGCATTACCATGTGGTTCTGGAACAAAACTACCTTCTGTTTTAATGGAGTCACCTCTTAGCAAAAGCACATTATCAATTCCAAGGAAAGAAAGATCAATTAAAGCATTTTCAGTTTCATCTTTTGAGAATCCACCACAGATGATGTGAGGCACCGCATCAATTTTATATTTATTCATAATGGCAGCGCAAATGCCCACTGTGCCCGGGCGTTTTCTTACCGATTTCTTTTCAAGGAAACCTCCTGGTCTAGTTTTGTACACATACTCTTCACGGTGATAGGTTACATCGATAAAGCTAGGATTAAATTCGAGCAATGGATCGATGGCATCATAAATTGCATTCATACTTCTACCTTTTAAAGGAGGAAGTATCTCAATCGAAAAGAGCGTTTTATTGTCTGCTTTCTTAAGGTGTTCGGTAACTTTCATAGGGTGGTAATAATAAGCATTTGAATCCCTTTAAACGATTTATAGTGAAAAGAGTTATAAAACATCTTGCCTCATGTAAAGGTGTTTTTAGGTTGTTGCAAAATTGCATACAATCTATGAGATAATAGAATCAAGTTGATACAAAAAGCAAGCGCTCCACATTTCTGTAGAGCGCTATACCTAAAATGGGACTCGGGAATTCTTAGCGTGTAATAGTGATTACACCTGACTTTGGATCTTTTCCTTCTTGATTAAGATTGATGATAAAATAATAGGTTCCTTCTGGAAGATCTTTACCTTCAAATCTTGTATTGCTATTGCTGTTGCTATAATTATCTTTTGAGAATACTTCTTTACCCCAACGGTTGAATATCTGAACATTGTTGTTTGGATATTGTTCGATATTGGTGATCTTGAAATAATCATTTTTCCCATCGCCATTCGGCGAAACCACATTGAAATAATCAATGTCGCAATAGGTTGGTTGAGAAGCTTCGCCATTCACACAAGGAAGACTGCCTAATGCACGTGCAATTAAATTTGCAGTACTACTAGTACCATGTGATTCCGCAGCACCAGATGCGCCATTTGCCACAACCCAAGTTGTTCCACCATCTTCACTGATTTCATAACTTAATGCTCCTGGTACTCCCTTCCAAGTGTAAACGAAAGTATAACTTGTTGAACCGCCTGGAGTAGCTGGACCGCATACCAATACTGGAGCAACTGGATAGCTGTTCTTTGCAACAGTAGCTGTATCTCTGGAAGTACAACCACTTTTTGTTACCAATACATTGTATGCTCCAGCAATTGTAGTATTAATTGTTTGTGTTGTTTCACCATTCGACCATAAGTATGAATCTGCAGAAGCTGCAACAGTTAAACTTGCTGATCCACCATTACAAATGATCGTGTCTAAAATTGAAAATACAGCAGCATTATTTATTGTTAAAGTCATGTTTGCAGAACTAGCACATCCTGGTGGAACAGTTACATCAATACTGTAGTTATCAGCAACTGTTGGAGTATATTGATTGGAAGTTGCTCCTGCTATGGCTGTACCATTTTGATTCCACTGGTAAGATGCTCCTGAAACTGGTGTAACGGATAGTTGAGGAATTGCATCATAATTACAGATGGTAACATTAGCCAGTGAAACACTAGGTTTAGCGACAGTAGATAAGGTCATTGAACTTGTTGAAGCACATGATCCAGTGCCAACACTTACAGTATAAGTTCCAGCTGTTGTTGGTGTGTAAAACTGAGTTGTTGCACCCGCAATAGCAGTACCGTTTAACGACCATTGAGTTGCATTTGTAGCTGCGGCAGGACCAGCATCAAGTTGAGTAGCTGTTGTACCAACACAAATTGTTTCGTTCGAAAGTACATTAACAGGAATGGTATTAAATGTGTTCAACATAATATCAAAACTAGCTTGACAAATACCGCCTGTTGTAATAAGAACGCTATAGGTTCCACTGGTTGTTGAATTAGGAGTAAGCGTTGATAGTGTATCATTTGTTAATGGGAGTCCATTAAAATACCATTGGAATTGTGATCCAGTATTTCCTGCATCGAATGTTGGTGCAGGATCATTGATACACTGAATAATATCACTACCTAAATTATCAGTAGGAGAATTAAACAAATTCATAATAATTGTATCGCGACCAGAGCATGTTGGTCCGTTGTTAACTTGAACGGTGTACACACTACTTGTTGTTACTGGTAACTGCTGACTTGTTTGACCAGCAATCACAGTACTTCCATCATACCAAGTATATTGTAATCCTGCGATACTTGCAGATATTGTTATTGGTGTAGTTCCAACGCATAAATTTTGATCAGGACCCAGGCTTACATTAATTTTATTGTTAACGTAAAGTACAGCAAGTGTATCACCAATTGTAATATTTCTACCGCAATTATCTGAAAGGGTATTTCCATCCGTAAATGAACCACCTACAGTAATATAAAATGGGCCAGTACCACTTGTGTTCGAAGCCATATTAATTAATACCGCATTTGTTTTTAAGCTATTGGCAGTGCAATAGCCATAAGCACTTGCCGCAGGAAATACGGTTCCTGTTGCATCAGTAATAAGGAAATCAGAACCATCAGCAGCTACAGAGGAACAATAAATGCTATCTGATAAATTCAGTGTAATAGTATTAAACACACATCCGATCGAATCAATTTGAGGAGTAAGTTTTGCAATAACTGTTGAATCAACATAAAGATAAACGGTATCCTGAGAGTCAATTAATTCAAATCCACATTGTCCTAAGAAGGTATTTCCATCAAATCCTTTTTTCGACCATAATCTGGTAACACCAGCAGAAAGCGGATTTAAGAAAGTAATGATTAATGAATCTGTATAACCACCTATACAACTTACAGGAGTTACAGCAATTACTGGGTTTGGTGTTCCATAAGGAGCAAGGGTACGAAAGTCAGAAGGGATTGCTGACGCACATTGAATAGGATATAAAGTGTCTAATGGAAGAATGATCGTTCGGTCGTTACAGTTAACCGGTAAATTTCCACCAGAAACTCCGCCAACTGTACTTCCACCAATGGTTCCTAGTGAGAAACCTGGCTGTATCAATCTGCATTGAGCAGTAATTTTAATTTGAATATCACGAACTACTTCACCAACTTTAACACCATTTCGGTAATCTTCAACTTTTAAGGCAATTACTGCTACTTGTTGAATAAGTGGAGTAAAAGTCATTGTTCCTGTATTTTGATCTATCGTAATAGGGGTGGATGAAGAAAAAGGATATATGCCAGAATAGGTTACTAAGATGGTAGACTGAGGATCCGCTGAAGGAATACTTGCATAAGTCACATCCGTAAATGGAGTAGGGCATGGAGTACCTTCTTGTGCATTTATTAAAGAGAAAACAAGTGAATCGCCATTTGGATCGGAAGCTTGTTGTACATAATTAAAGAAATTACCTACACAAAAACGGGTATAAGCGGGATTACTAAAAACGGGAGATGAATTTGTAGGTGCATCTAAATTATTAAGCATTGCATGAGTAGTAAGATTACCAGTATTTGCTAAGGTTGTTATAGCAGAATTTCTTGCACTTGACGACCAAAAGAAATACCAATCAGTTGTTTGAGCAGGTAAATCAACGATACCCTCAAAACGATAAATTTCGATATCCCCTAAACTTCCAGCACAAGTTGCTTGAGCAACTACGCATGGAGAAGATCCAACGCTATCAACCGAAACTTGATTAACAGTGAAAGATCCATTAAGTCCGAGCAACGCTGATTGATAACAAACTTGATAACTTGGATCCACAGGAATCCCTAAGCAGTCACGATAGATCGCAACTTTTACCAAAAACTGAAGTGGAACACCCGTTGGGGCGTAAGTGATTTCTGCTCCTGCAAGATGGGTTGCAAACGTCTGATCTGGTTTCATTACCAGTACCATTAAGACCAGCGCGAACAGTGTAAATAATTTTTTCATAGCAAATCTTTTAATTTTATTTCGGTGGGGTATTTATCTGAATAAGTTGATTGTTCCTTTTTGTTTGTAAGTATTCCCTGAAGTGGAGGTGGCAAATATATCATAAAAGTAGGTTCCTGTTTCAGCTAATCGTCCTCCTGAAACGGAGCCATCCCAAATAATTTGTTTTCCCTTTCCTGAAAGCATCATTCGGCCTGAGCGATCGTAGATATGAACATCTACAGAGTTCACATCTGTACCTCCAATCACAAATTGATCATTCACTCCATCACCATTCGGACTAAAAACAGAAGGCAGTGATCCCAAAACTTCAACGGTAATGTCTAATTCACGACCAGAAATCAGGCATTTAACGGTATAAATTCCTGGCTCATCATAATGATGAGAAGCACTAGCAATATTATTTATTTGTGTTCCATCACCAAAATTGAAATCAGCTTTTTTACCATTCTGATTCGTAAGCGCGGTGATTGATAAGGGCGCAAAACCACCTCTAGTATTTACTATCAATACAGGCTCTATGAGTGTTTCTTCACTAAGAGCAGGTTTGTTTGTTGCATTCTGAGAAACACCTTGCTCTTTCACATTTCCTGTTGAATTATCAACAGGAATGGTATTATTAGTTGTTGGGGAATGTGTTGAAGTAGTTGCAGCTTTTTTGTCATTTCCTGTTGGAGAGGTAGTAGCTAAATTCTGTGCTGGTTCATCCTGAACATGTAATGCAACTGATGAAACTTGTTGAGCATTCTTTTCTTGATGATCAGTGCCTAAACTTCCTTTCGGAGATGCTGTTGCAGTTGTTCCATCACTAATTTGATCATTAACAGCTTGGTTGTTAGATTTAACTTCTGGCTGAATGTCTGTTTTATTATCGTTAACAGGAACTGTACTTTGTTGAATGTTGTCAGATTTTATAGGAGACACTATTTCCTTTGAATTTATTTTCCAAATAATTCCTAGCCCTACAATTGCCGATGCTCCAGCAATCCATCCAGCAAAGGGAGTCAATTTAGCAACAATCGTTTTAAGGATTCCAGAAGAAAGAGAAGTACCACCATCAGTAACAGGAGAAGCCAGACGGGCACTCACTTTCGCCCATACAGAAGGATCAACTTCGGGCTCGAAGTGATCAAACGTATTTTTTAACTGATCTTCTAATTTCATGTTTATTTATGGGTGCTCTGTATTTGTTGCTTGCTGATAATGAATTTGTACTGACTCGGCGAGTTGTGCTCTGGCTCTTGAATATTGTGATTTGCTTGTATTTTCAGAGATTCCTAGTAACTCTCCAATTTCGCGATGATTATAACCCTCAATTGCATATAAGTTGAATACTGTTCGAAATCCTTTTGGTAATTGTTGAATGATCTTTAATAACTCTTGCGCATCTAATTTACCTAATGTGCTTTCCTCACTTATTTGATCTTCAGCCATCTCGATATCAATCCAACTAATTTTTTGTTGTCGGAAATGATCAAGAGCTGTATTTACTACTACTTTTCTGATCCAACCTTCAAGCGAACCTTCCCCTTTGTAAGAACGTAACTTCTGAAATATTTTAATAAATCCTTCCTGTAATATGTCTTCCGACTCTTCGCGGTTGGATGAATATCTCAAACAAACTGCGAACATTTTACGGGAAAAGCGCTCGTATAATTGCTTTTGAGCCCTTGCATCTGGGATTAAACACCCCTCTACTAATTGCTCGTCTGTCATAGCTATACTGCTCTCTAAACTCATAGACCGAAAATTAAGAAAAAGGGTTGCACGATGGGGATTATTTTAAAAAGATTTAGAAAAGGGAGGTCTCGCAGAGGCGCCATAGCGCCAAGAAAAAATTGCATCTTATGATGTTGCTGTTAGGTTTTTGGTATCACTTCATAGTTTGTAAATTGACACCAAAAGAATATTTCCATGTAAACAATTTGTGCATTTGACGTGCGGTGGTGGTCAAGCAAAAGAGCGAACCGACAATTGGTTAACCGATGAAGTAAATAGAAACCTCTACCATTTTTATTTCACTTAATAATTTGAGCAGTTCGCAGAATGTTCAATTGTAGGTTGTCCCGATAGCTATCGGGATTGCTTGCGCCCTTTTCTTTGGTTCGTTTCTTTTATGGATGATGCGTATGTTTTTTCAATGTATCCATGAGCTCACAAACGTTCCGTTGGGCAAGCAAAAGAAATGAAAAAAAAGGATTAGAATACGAAACCTTTGTTTTACAACAAGTCAATAGAGTTGGAAGAATCCAAACTTATTCGAAGTCAACTACTCATTACAGAAGTATAAATTTTATCTTCGTCGCTAACGACTCATTATTAGGTAGCGGTATCATGTTATCTAGCGAATCGCTCTGGGGCCTCGGAGGCCACCAATAAATTAAAAATTAAAAATTACGAATTGAAAAAATGAATTTTAAAGCAGCGAACTAAATCCTGTTAATCCCTAACATCTTGTTCAAGACAAAAAGAATTTTTCCACGTCAGTAATTTATACAATGTGAGTGCAGCGGTGATCAAGCGTAAGAGCGAAACCTTTGTTATACCACAAGACAATAAAGTTGGAGACGCAAAGAAAAAACCAACTTGAGGCATGGAGAAATATATAGTTGGCAGAGGCGCAAAGATGAATTGAATGACTCTCGCCAGAGGCATCAAGTCGCAAAGAAATACTCTTGCAAAGCCTCTAAGGATGAATTGAATGATTTTCGCCAAGGCGCAAAGAAAAAGCTTACTAGAAAAGGATAAAATTTGTTTTGTCATCGGGACATTGTTCATTTGCCTATTTTTAGCCCCTTCACAAATCCTACATGTTCACTCACACCGACCTTTGGTTAACTTTTACAATTGCAATGCTATTTATTATCGCTTTGATAATAAATAAAGCATCTAACATTATCAGAAAAACTAGTGGAGTCATTGACTCGAGTGACGATTTAAAAGAGTCGTCGGTAGAAATTATTCAGTATAGAAATGTAATTTTAGCATTGGCTATTGTGATGTTGGTATTTTTTATTGGGTATAAAATTTCTGTTAAAGCCGGAATTGAAAATCACGTGATGGATTGGCTTCAACTTTTGGTGAGGTGGGCTCATGTTGTTTTAGGAATCTCCTGGATAGGTGCATCGTTCTATTTTATTTTTCTCGAAAATAGTTTGAATCGTACCGAAGGATTGAGGGATGAACTTGCCGGAAATTTGTGGGCAGTTCATGGTGGAGGATTTTATTATGTAGAAAAATATAAAACAGCACCAACCACGTTCCCAAAGAAATTACATTGGTTTAAATATGAAGCATACTTTACTTGGCTTAGTGGATTTATTCTTATCGCTTTAGTGTATTATTTAAATGCAAATACTTACATGATAGATCCCGCTGTGGCAGATATAAAACCATTAACAGCAGTAGGAATTGGTATTGGAACTTTAGTGTGTGGATGGATTATTTATGATCTTTTGTGCAAGTCGGCATTGCTACAACAAAAAAAATTATTTGCATTAATTGGATTTTGTATTGTTACTGCTATCTCGTTTTTTCTAAGCCATTTTTTAAGTGGTCGAGCAGCATTCATGCACATTGGTGCATTGCTAGGAACGATAATGGCCGGGAATGTTTTCTTCGTAATTATTCCAGCGCAAAAGGCTTTGGTAAAAGCAGCTAAAGAAGGTAAACTCGTTGATCCATCGCTTGGAAAGTATGCGGGATTACGCTCGTTGCATAATAATTACATGACCTTACCAGTAATTTTTGTGATGATTAGTAATCACTTTCCGACAGCATTTGGAAACACATTTAATTGGGCAATTCTTGCGGGATTAACACTTATGAGTGTTGCTATTCGTCATTATATAAATTTACATGAGAAAGGGGAAAAGGCAATTTGGATGATTCCATTTGCCGTTGTTTGTTTAATAGCATTAGTGATTGTTACAGTCCCAACTCCATCCCAAAAATCAATAAAAAATTCGCCTGAAATACAATTTTCAGAAATTCAACCTATCATAAAACAGCGATGTGTAGTTTGTCATTCAGCACACCCTATTGATGATGTGCAAATTGTTGCACCAAATGGAATCATGTTTGATAATGCTGAACAAGTTAAAAAAATGTCGGAGCGAATTTTAGTTCGTGTCGTACAAACGCGCACCATGCCTCAAGGAAATAAAACGGGGATTACTGATCATGAACGTGAACTTATTGGTACGTGGATTGAACAAGGCTCAATAATAAATTAAGCTACTTCCAGTTAATGACGTTTACATTTTCTTTTTTGATGTTAAAGTAAAGTAGTACTTCGTCTAAAATTTGTTCTCGAACAACAAGTATTAGTTCACCTTGGAAATCCTCTTTTAATAAAATATTCCTAAGTAATTTTGCAAAGCCATTATCTTGGAGTTCCAATGGGCCAATTTCATCAATTACAATAATTTCAGTTTGAGTCCTGCAAGCCTTTTCAATTGCTACACTAGCCCAATCAAATGCAGCTTTAGAAAAATGAAATCGTCCAATTTGTAAAGCAGTTGGATCATCAAAGGTAGTTTCCATTGATTTAATTTCCTTATTTAAAATATTTTGAAAAAAGCGAGTTTCTTTTATTACAGGTGAAATAATTCCTGCTACATTTTTTTTCTCTGCAATAAATTTTTGTAGGAATGTTGTTTTCCCGCTGTGAACTGGTCCGGTTACAATGCTAATTTTCATCGGTGTTTGTTTGTAATTGAAAGAACAGTAGTCCTATGGACTTATTAATGCGTTTGAAAAAAGTATGATTTGCAGTTGACCGCCATGATAGGAGTACAATAGCTTTCATCTCCGGCATTAGTTGTAGTAGCTGATTAATTTCTCGCGAAAATTTGTTTTTATTGTTTTCTAACCACCTATTAAATACTTTTCTTAAAATTGGAGTGATGATGAAATACCAAAAAAGTGTAAGTATTAAAGCACGAATGATTAATTTGAGTGCCTTACTATCTATGAGTGAAAATAAACCGTTTTCCATGTACGATTGTACTAAAATAATAATAACTACAATTGCTAATATCCAAAACAAAAGTGAGGATTTCTTTTTGTGTTTTGAAGTGTTGTTGATCGCTACGGAGGAAATTTTACTATTATTACTATTAAAATCAATTTGTCCGGATGCAATAATTTTAGGCAATCGATTAGCATAAATACCTGTGATTATTCCCATCAATAAATAAATGGCGAGATAGGTAATCACGATATATAAACTGTAGCTTTCTGTACTAAATCCCATCTCTTTAGTTATTGAATTTAGGAATTCGTCTATGGCTTTCCAAAAGTCAACACCAAATAAAATGGTTAAAATAATAACTTTCTGGATTGCTGATTGCATCAATGCAAAAATTGAAAGCACGAACGCAGATATACGATAAGTAATCCCGATTGCAAAAATAATTTCGGCAAAAGTTCCCTGTAGAAATACAGCGAAATAGGCAGCCAGTGGAGTATAAGGACTGAGTATTGCTTTCACAATAATTACAAGAATCGTTGCCTTTAAGATGGTTCCTTTTTCATAGGTGGGAAGTGTTAGGGCACAAATACAAATAACTGCAAATGCTGCTAGTACTAATCCCGAAAACGGCATTTTGAATGCATGTAATATTCCGCCAAGAAACGCTTCACTGAAAGCCCACAAAGCAGTAATGCGTAATTGATTTTTTTTGAAATTGTTATTCACAATAAAAATTATAATTCAACTTCAGCATATTCGTCTAAAGCTATATGATCACCAACTTTAACCATTCCACCTTTTTCAAGTAGTAGATTCTGTCCAAATAAAACATTGTTGTTTTTTCTCCTAAACGTGTTTAATGTTTTTAATGGCTCATTGCTTCTCTGTGCAGTATCCTGATCAATAGTTGTGATGACACATCTGCCACATGGCTTCACAGCAAAAAAAGAAACATCAGCAATTTTAAATTTTCGCCAATCATCTTCTTCAAATGCGTCGCCTCCGCTAAAAACAAAATTGGGTCGAAAACGATTCATCGGAATATGATTAGACAAACGATAATTTAAATCTGCTAATGTAGATTCCCCAATAATTAAAAATGGATAACCATCTGCAAAACTTACCACTTCATTGTTCTTGGCGAAGTGTTGATCAATATAGCGTCGAGAGTGATCTGGCATATATACCAATCTGCAATTTATCCCTAACAATTCTTGAAACCATTTATCAATCGTTTCACTAAAATGTAATGCAGGGCAGGTATCATCCCAAACTTTCACCATCAAAGTATTCCCATTTTGGATGGTAAAAGGAATTTTTATTTCCTTCGAAATATCCTGCTTATATGACAATAAGAAACCATCCTCCGCAAACTGAACAGTAATCAATGCCATTTCTGAACAATCTCTTTGAGAGATAAAAATATTATTTTCGTTAATCAACATCCATCGCCGATCATATTTTAAACCACGTTCCTCTGCAATTGCGGATGGGAGGCTTATTCCGCCAAGCGATTTTATGGGATAAATAATGATGGAAGTAAGTAATAATTGTTTCATCTTTCACTATAAGCTAATGGGAGTTCAAATTTAGCATTCTATTACGAATATATCGTAATAGAATTAATTAACTTTACACTCCACAATAAAGTATGCTCGAATTTATCCTCAATACCAAAAAGATTCAAACGGATTTGCCTTCCGGAATGACAATGCTTGATTTTGTTCGCTATGAGTCACATCTGAAGGGGACTAAAATTGGTTGTCGCGAAGGTGATTGTGGAGCTTGTACCATTTTAGTGGGCGAAATTATCGACAATGTTTTGCGTTACCGTTCTATGACTTCTTGTTTAATGCCAATTGGAAATGCAAATGGGAAACACATCGTCACGGTTGAAGGAATAAATATGGAAGAATTAAGTCCTGTTCAAAAAGCGATTATTGATGAAGGTGGAACACAATGCGGGTTTTGTACGGTTGGTTTTGTAATGTCGTTGACTGGTTATTGTTTGGATACAATAAAAGCTAGTAATGAAAATGCAATTGCATCCATTGATGGAAATATTTGTCGTTGTACGGGTTATAAATCATTAGAAAAAGCTGCTTTTAATATTACTGAACAATTAAATAATCGTAATGCTGATTCAAGAATAAAATGGCTAATAGAAAATAAATTTATTCCAGCTTATTTTGCCGATATTCAACGGCGATTAATTGCAATTAAGAATACTAAAAACACAAATTCAACTTCTATAAAAGTTGGTGGCGGAACGGATCTCTATGTTCAGAAGCATGATAGCATGATTCATACAGAGATTGATTTTATGTTTGATAAAAAGGAGTTAAATGAAATTGGTAAAATTGGTAATACGATTTATTTTGGCGCTTCGGTTACGGTGGAGGATCTTCGCTCACATGCAATAATGCTTGATTTATTTCCAGATTTACTTTTACATTTTAAATTGATATCCTCATCGCCGATCCGAAATATGGCAACCATTGCTGGAAATTTTGTGAATGCGTCTCCTATAGGAGATATGACTATTTTCTTTTTAGCCTTAGATGCACGTATTGTTTTATCAGATGCAAAAAATAAGAGAACAATTAAATTGAAAGATTTTTATAAGGGTTATAAATCACTGGATAAATCATCTGAAGAATTCATTGAACAAATACAATTTGATGTTGCTACTAAAAATACTTATTTCAATTTTGAAAAAGTTAGCAAACGAACACATCTTGATATTGCAAGTGCAAATAGTGCGTTAAGAATATCGCTTAACGAAAATACCATTGAAGATATTTCAATTGCTGCTGGTGGAGTTTTTGCATATCCACTTTATCTTACAAAGACCTCTGCATTTTTAAAGGGGAAATTTCTCAATGCAGAAAATATCTTAGCTGCTGCGGAAATTCTTCAATCAGAAATTGCACCTATTACTGATGCACGTGGTGATATGCAATATAAACGTTTACTTACGCGCCAATTATTCTTTGCACATTTTATAAAATTGTTTCCTGATAATATTGCTGCTGACGCATTATTGCAAAATGAATTTAACGCCTAACGTATGAAAAATATTGATTCCAGATCACATACGCGAGGTGAATCCATTTATGTAGATGACATTCCAGTTTTACAAGGAACACTCTATGCTGCCGTATTTGATTCGACAGTAGCTCATGGAAAAATAATGCATCTGGATATTGCGGATGCATTAGCAGTAACTGGTGTTGAACGCATTTTAACCTATAAAGATATTCAAGGCGAAAATCAGATTGGCGGAATTATCCCTGACGAACAATTATTAGCATCCGAAGTAGTTGAATTTTGCGGAATGCCTATTGCAATAGTAGTTGCCATCAGTGATGAAATTGCACATGCCGCTCTTAAAAAAATCAAAATTCAAATTGAACCGTTACCCGTAATTATTGATCCGCGTGAAGCTGCAAAGCACAATCAGTTTATCATGTCACCACGAACTTTTCAAATTGGAAATTCGCAAGAAATTTTTAACAGCTGCGCATATATTTTTGAAGGTGTTGCCGACTCTGGTGGCCAAGAACATTTGTATATTGAAACGCAAGGTGCGTATGCGATTCCGATGGAAAACGGAAACATCAAAATCTATTCTTCTACGCAAGGACCGACGGCGGTACAACGAACCACGGCTAGAGTACTTGGAATTCCAATGCATAAAATTGAAGTCGATGTAACGCGATTGGGTGGCGGATTCGGTGGAAAAGAGGATCAAGCAACTACCTGGGCAATTATAGCGGCATTAGCAACTTTCCATCTTAAAAAACCTGTTAAATGTATTTTGAATCGGATGGAAGATATGCGCATGACAGGAAAGCGTCATCCCTATTCAAGCGATTTTAAAATTGGACTTTCAAAGGACTTGAAAATTCTTGCTTATGAAGCAACATTTTATCAAAATGCTGGGGCGGCTGCAGATCTTTCTCCTGCTGTGATGGAGCGTACATTGTTTCATGCTACCAATACTTATTTTGTTCCGAACGCAAAAGTTACAGCCTATAGTTGCAAAACAAATCTTCCACCTAATACTGCCTTTCGTGGATTTGGTGGTCCGCAAGGAATGTTTGTGATAGAAGCTGCCATCACAAAAGCCGCTGAAGAATTAGGAATTTCTCCATCAGTTATTCAACATAAAAACTTATTAAAAGAAAATGATCTCTTTCACTATGGTCAAAATACAAAAGGTTGTGAAGCAGAAAATTGTTGGAACACAGCTATTAAAAAATTTAATTTCGAAAAATTAGAACAAGAAATAAGTGATTTCAATTCTAAAAATAATTTCATAAAAAAAGGTATTGCCATCATGCCAATTTGCTTTGGAATTTCTTTCACCAAAACATTAATGAATCAAGCAAGAGCGTTAGTGCATGTTTATACTGATGGAAGTGTATCCGTTAGTACTGGTGCTGTTGAGATGGGACAAGGAGTAAATACAAAAATGTTACAAGTAGCTGCTCAAGTATTTTCCATTAACCCTTCAAAAGTAAAAGTAGAAAGTACCAATACAACTCGTGTTGCCAATACTTCTCCATCAGCAGCAAGTGCTACAGCAGATTTGAATGGTAAAGCAACTGAGTTAGCGTGTAAAGCAATTTTATTACGATTAAAACAACGTGCTGCTATAGAATTGTCAGGTAACGAAAGTGAAATCGAAATCA
>JANXSD010000022.1 GCA_025352785.1 Bacteroidota bacterium | reverse complement strand
TTTTTAGTGCAGGCGTTACATTAGATTATGGTTTATGGTATTGCATAATTGACTTAAAACAAAATAACGGGTTAGGGAAAGTTATTCAAAAAAATATTCATTTACAGTTTTTTCCATTGTATGACGGTTTAACTGCTATTAAACATGGTAATGGAAATGATTGGTGGTTAATTTTTCAAAAAGGATCAGTTTCGTTATCGGACTCTAGTAATGAATATTATTTATATCGCATCGATTCATCTGGTATAAATCCATTACAGACTCAACAAATTGGGGGATATAGAATAGATAGCTCTGGAGACCTATCGCTTAACCACAATGGAACAAAACTAATTTATGCTGGTTGGCGAGGACTAGTGGAATTATTTGACTTTGATCGATGTACTGGAGTAATTTCCAATCCTACAATAATTGAAACGCAAAAAGCTGGAAATCCCTATCCATATTATACTAGTGCTGTTTTTTCTCCTAATAGTAGGTTTTTATATTTAGCTTCTTATCAAACACTTTACAATCATGCATCTTATTTATATCAATATGATTTAACTTCTTCAAATATTTCAGCAAACAGAATATTACTAGATTCCTTTCCAAGTCCAGAAGGATTAGGAATTATGGAAATGGGACCAGACAATAAAATTTATATTTCATCTGCGGATGAAGCACCGGGTCATGCTTTTCCATATGCAGACAGCATTCACAATTACATTACAGATAATCTATCAGTAATTAACTCACCGGATAGTTTTGGATTAGCTTGTGATTTTCAGCGATTCAGCTTTTATTTAGGAGGGAATCAAACCTATTACGGCTTGCCTAATAACCCGGATTATACTTTAGGCCCACTTGTTGGTAGCCCATGTGATACGATCACTGCTGTGCATGAAATCAAACAACAACAAATACAAAACGAATTAAAAGTTTTTTATCATTCGGGTTGGGATATTGCATTTATAAATGCAGATAAATTAACTGGAAAAAATTACTCATTTACTTTATTTGATATAACAGGTAAATTAATTTTTAAAGAAGAAGGAAATTTAACATCACAGTATTTTACCAAAGATTTAAGCATGCAACAATTTGCAAAAGGAGTGTACATTGTTGTGCTGCAAAGTGAGAAGGAAAGATTGTGCACGAGGTTCTTGAAATAAACTCAATGTGCCATTGTGCTAATATGCCGATGTGCCAATCCACAATGAAAATAAATTATTCTAAATTTAATCTTGTAAATCAAAGTATTCATCCCATGAAGTCTTTTACTTTATCGTTCAAGACAATTTTAATCTTGTAAATCAAAGTAATCCATTAAATCATGCTTGCCATGAAGTCTTTTACTTTATGGTTCAAGACCAATTTTTTCAAGTAAAAATAATTTCAGCATTACGTGCCGCTGTGCAAAAGAGTAAGTGCGAACTATCAATTGATGTATCGATGAAGCAAATAGTAACCACTGCCATTTTTATTTCGCTTAATATCGATTGTAATTTGCACAATGTTCAATTGATAGTTGTCCCGATAACTATCGTGGAATGCTTGTGTACTTTTCTTTGATTCGTTTTTTTTATACATTAAAAGAAATGAACGAACAAATTAATCCGTAATTTAAATTATCATCCTTCGATGATAATTTATCTGTCCTATGTGATAAGTTAAATGTCCATACAAATGTAAGAGCATGTGTTCTGTAGTTTCGATTTTGCCGTTTTTTTCGATTGGAAAATCTTTTTTCAGATCAGCGTCAGTAATGGAGGTGAGAGTAGTTTGAATTACGTTTATTGCTGAATCAATATTCTCATTTAATTTTTCGCGAGGAATATTTTTTAATGCAAATTCAGCATCACGGTCACGAATATAACCTGTGTTACCAAGAATAGCTCCAATGAAGTGGTGAAGATTTCCTGTCAGATGTAAACAAAGATTGCCAGCTGTATTGCTTATATCACCTTTTAACTCCCAGATCTTTTTTTCATCAGAATATAAATTTATTTCCGATTTCAATTTGTTAAGATCCCTTACGTATAATTCAATAAAGTCTTTTATCATAATAACGTTGATTTATATTTAGAAATTCTAATTGCTAATTTTCTCTTCCAATGATTTAAGTTTAAATTCCGATGTAAAATGGAATTCAACATCTGGATGATTTTTGATCATTTGATCCAACATCCATTGTGAGTCGGCTAAATAAACAACGTTATCATCTTTATCAATTGCAACTTGATGTCCGCGGAAACGAATAAACTCATCGAGCTTTTCTTTATCTTTTGATGTCACCCAACAAGCTTTAAAAACATTCATCGGAACGAATTTACTGGAAGCACCATATTCATTTTGCAAGCGGTATTGAATTACTTCAAACTGAAGTTCTCCTACAGTACCAATAATTTTTCTGTTTCCATTTGCTTGAAGAAATAACTGAGCAACACCTTCATCCGTAAGTTGCATAATTCCTTTATCCAATTGTTTCGTTTTCATTGGATCAGTATTTACCAATTCCTTAAAAATCTCAGGAGAGAAACTCGGAATACCTTGAAAGGATAAAATTTCTCCTTCGGTAAGCGTATCACCAATCTTAAAGTTGCCAGAATCATATAAGCCAATAACATCACCTGGAAATGCTTCTTCTATCACCGATTTACTTTGCGCCATAAATGTTGCAGGATTTGTAAAGCGAATGTCTTTATCTAACCGTACATGATGATAAAACTTATTGCGTTCAAAATGTCCGGAGCAAACTCTTAAAAATGCAATGCGATCTCTGTG
>JANXSD010000009.1 GCA_025352785.1 Bacteroidota bacterium | reverse complement strand
GCTACTTTAATTTTGTTTATAAGTAATAGCCTAAAAATAGATTAATTCCGTTAGAAATTTGTATTTTCAGTAAAATTAATTAGTATGAATTTCATTGCTACACAGGATCGGTTTCAAATTACACTCAGTTCTTTAGATGATAAGATAACGGTTGATAATCCTGTTAGTTTTGTTGATGCTTTGGTGGAGTATATCGATTTAATTAAACTAAATTTAGCATCAATATCATAAAATCTGGAGGTCGTCTTTGCTTTGATTTCAAACATTTTCTTGAAAATTATTTGTATGATTAATTCAATGGTTATCCATTATTCCGTAGACGATGAGTGCGAATTTCTTGTGTTAGTGTGTGAAGGTGTCGTGTGTTGCTATTGAATTAAATTTTCATGGTAGTCACAGTCGATGCGAATAAGTTTTTGATGCAGGATATTTTTGTTTCACAATTTTTGTCCTCCAAATAGTAGCATCTTGCTTTACTGTCAAACTATATATACCCTCTGCGAAATTTGAAATATCAATAACATTTGGGTTTGTTGCAATAAATACCTGTTGACCGAGGAGCGAATAAATTGCAACTGAACTTCGCTGCAAATCAGGAAGAATAATATGAATGAAATCTTTTGTCGGATTCGGGTAAACAGAAATATCCCTGCGCAATTGATTTTCTTCCATACCAGTAGCAACAGAATATTCATACGCACCTATGTCTATCAATCCTCCTGTAATACTTCGCGGCAGTAAAACCGAATCAAACGCTTGATACATGTTTACAGGGGCCAACGAAAATGCGGTGTTCGTAGTTCCCGCATTCGTTCCTTTGTTTATTTTTGGTTAAATTACAATTTACCCAACAACAAAGATGGCTGGATGCGCATTTATAATTCACTAGGTGAATTAGTACAAAAACGTAGGTTATATTGGAGTACAACACAACTCCAATATTATACCGATGCACTAAAAAATGGATTGTATTTTATAGAAGTACAAAGTGATGCAGGTGCGAAAGCAAGTGCAAGGGTTTTGGTGGTGCATTAATTCGTATACCTACCTCAAAACTAAATCTCTAATTTTTCATAAACGCCAACACTTGTGCAAGCTTTGCTTTTAACTCCTGACGAACAACGATAAAATCTAAGAAACCATGATCCAAAACAAATTCAGATGTTTGAAATCCTTTTGGTAAATCTTTTCCAATTGTTTCCTTCACAACACGTGGTCCTGCGAAACCAATTAAGGCACCTGGCTCTGCAATATTCAAATCGCCTAGCATCGCGAAGGATGCTGTAACACCACCTGTTGTTGGATCAGTAAGCAATGAAATATAAGGAAGTTTAGCAGCAGAAAGTTGAGTAAGTTTTGCAGATGTTTTTGCCATCTGCATAAGCGAAAATGCTGCTTCCATCATGCGTGCTCCACCTGATTTCGAGATAATCATAAATGGTGTTTTGTGCTTGATGCTATAATCAATTGCTCGTGCAATTTTTTCTCCCATTACACTACCCATCGAGCCTCCAATGAATCTGAAATCCATACATGCAACTGTTAGAGGTAATCCATTACAAGTTCCAGTAACTGTTCTTATTGCGTCTTTCAATCCTGTTTTTTGTTGAGATTCAACAAGACGTTCATGATACTTTTTTGTATCAACAAACTCTAAGGGATCAGCAGAAGTTAAATTAGCATTTATTTCTTCGTAAGTATTATCATCAAAAATAATTTCAAAGTATTCTTGCGAACCAATACGCTCGTGATATCCACACTTTACACATACCCAACTATTATCTGAATGTTCTTTTGAAGGGATAATCGATTTACATGACGGACATCTATACCATAGTCCTTCCGGCGTCTCTTTCTTCTCGTGAGTTTCGGTGGTAATACCTGATTTTATTCTTTTAAACCAACTCATTGTTCTTTGGTAATGATCTTTACTTTTTATTAAATGTACTGTACTTTAAAGATCGATTGATAATTTGAATTTAAGAATGATAAATCAATAACTAGGCAATCGTAATTTCTTTTGTTAAATAAACATCCTGAATTCCATTTAACATTGCAATGCCATCCGCAAATGGTTTTTGAAATGCCTTACGACCAGAAATTAATCCATGTCCACCAGCACGTTTATTGATGACTGCTGTTTTCACTGCATCTGCTAAATCACTCGCACCTTTACTTTCTCCTCCTGAATTAATCAATCCCATTCTTCCCATGTAACAGTTTGCAATTTGATATCTAGTAAGATCGATTGGATGATCCGTTGTTAATTGCGAATAAACTAAAGGACTTGTTTTCCCGAAATTAATTGCATTGTAACCACCATTATTAGTGGGTAATTTTTGCTTAATGATATCTGCTTGTATCGTTACTCCTAAATGATTTGCTTGGCCAGTTAAATCAGCAGCAGTAGAATAATCTATTCCATCCTTTTTGAAAGCATTGTTACGTGTATAACACCATAAAATAGTTGCCATACCTAATTCGTGTGCATGTTCAAAAGCCGCAGCAACCTCAACAATCTGACGCGATGATTCTTCAGAACCAAAATAGATGGTAGCTCCAACAGCAGTAGCGCCCATTTTCCAAGCATCTTCAACAGTACCAAACATAATTTGATCAAACTTATTTGGATACGTAAGGAACTCGTTATGGTTGATCTTTACAATGAATGGAATTTTATGTGCATATTTACGAGAAATAGAAGCAAGTACTCCGTAAGTTGAAGCCACTGCATTACATCCGCCTTCAATAGCTAATTTTACAATGTTCTCAGGATCAAAAAACATTGGGTTAGGAGCAAAGGATGCGCCAGCAGAATGCTCAATACCTTGATCAACTGGAAGAATACTCACATATCCTGTTCCACCTAATCGTCCATGATTATAAATGGAAGCAAGGCTTTTTAAAACTTGGGAGCTTCGGTTTGTAGCAGTGAAAATTCGATCTACAAAGTCAGCGCCTGGAAGGTGTATATGTTCTTTGGAAATTGTTTTACAGGTATGATTCAAGAGTGAATCCGCATCTTTACCAAGTAACTCAGTGATCGTTTTCAATGACATAATTATATGGTTTTAAATAAGTTGAAATCTCCGTTAATAAATGGAGAGGCGCAAATCTAAGCAAAATTGAGATTGGAGAAAATTTGTCCTCTCTAAAAACTAAAAAATACTGTTCAGATTAGCACCGTTGCAAAGCAAATCGAAAGAGGAAAGATTAGCTTGAAATGGATGTTTATATCTAAATACTTGAGGATAAGGTTTAAATTGCTCTGGTGTTAAAATTACAGGAATGATCGAGGACGCATTGGAAATTTTAGTGTAATTCAATTGAATATTAGTAACAGGAGATTCTATTGTTTGAATAGTAGTTACAATTTTGAATTTTTTCAGAAGCCATTCCAGCAGCGTTTGGTTAAGATCAATTAAAAATTCATATTTACGATCATAAAACGCCCAAAGATCATCTTTTAGATATTCAAAGTTTGCTGATGTATTATAAGCTGTTTGAAGCGCTCCTTTATGAATTCTAATCCATGGTACATCGTAACTGATCCGAATGTCTTTGATGTGGACTGGTTTCTCTTGCTTATGTTTTACCGGGATAATTAAAGTTTGAATTCCATTTGGAGATAAAATAAAACATCGGTTGCGGGTAGTTTGCTTCTGCCAATTTTCGGAATGATCTAAAACAATTTTTGAATGATTGTGAAGAAACATCATATATTCCACAGAAGGAAGATAGGCATTGCTAAACAAAATAGCATCATTAATGGTTTGCAAAAAACTTTCAGCCATGAATAAGCTTTAGTTGTTATTCCAATGAATGAGATTAAACAATCTATTCCAACGGATTTTGCCTAAGAAAGAACCATTTGTATCCCACGACATCCAAATAAAAACTGCTTTTCCAACAATATGATCTTCTGGAACAAAGCCCCAAAAACGGGAATCAGCAGAATTATGTCGGTTATCGCCCATCATGAAATAATAGTCCATTTTAAAGGTGTATGAACTAGTTTCTTCCCCATTAATGAATATTTTACCATCAGGACGTTCTTCTAATTTGTTGCCTTCGTATTTACTAATCACGCGACGATATATGCTAATATTGTCTTGATTGATAGTAATGGTAACACCTTTTTTAGGAATGTATATTGGTCCGTAATTATCCATATTCCAACCAAGTTTTGGATCATAAGGATAGATGTAATCCGCATATTGTCCTTTAGGTTGACTAAGAACTTCCAAAGAAGTTACGTTTGGTAATTCTTTTAAAGCTTTGGCTGAACTTGCAGTTAAACAATAGCGATATTCTCCTTGATTAAAAGTTTCCCCACCATCATTGATATCGTTTTTACGAAGTACCTTATCACTTAATCCAACACCGTTTGTTTTGATATCATAAACATATTGACTTTTTTTAGGCTGCATATTTTGCTTGCCATTTACAAAAACAACGCGATCAACAACTTTTAAAGTATCTCCAGGAATTCCGATGCAACGTTTAATATAGTGCGTTTGCTTATCAATAGGTCTGTCATCTTCCATAGGATAATTAAAAACGACGATATCATTGTTCTTTACAGAGCCAAAACCGGGAAGACGATAATATGGAAATTTGATAGCTTCTGAATAAGCTTTTCCGCCAGTTATGGGTAATTCTTGATGAACGAAAGGAACAGAAAGAGGGGTCATCGGAATACGAGCACCATAACTAATTTTACTTACGAAAAGAAAATCACCAACCATTAATGTTTTCTCCATGGATGGAGTAGGGATAGTAAATGCTTCTATAAAAAAAGTACGGATGATTGTTGCTGCTATTACTGCAAAAATGATAGCGTCAAACCATTCGCGCGATTTGCTTTTTCTACCACTGCTTTGCCAGAATTTCCAGTTCATAATTATTATTTGGTTTCGAAATTAGGTAATTGTTACTCTTTAAGATGGGAAAAGTAAATCCTTCATCGTGAATACACCTTTTTTTCCTTGTATCCATTCTGCTGCTTGAAGTGCTCCTGAGGCATAACCTTCACGGGAATATGCTTCATGGTGTAAGGTGATTTTATCTATTGGTGATCGCCAACTTATGGCATGGCGACCAACAACTTCTTCAGCTCTTAACGCCTCGATGGGCACTAACGTTTCATTTTCAGGGTTGTTGTTGTCTACTAAACCCCAATTTTTATAGTTTGCATTAACATTAATGATATCGTTAGCCAAGCTAATTGCTGTTCCACTTGGAGAATCCATTTTGTGAATGTGATGAATTTCCGTAATAAACGGTTTGTAAGAGGGTAATTTGTTCATCCATCCAGCAAGTATTCGATTCAATTCGAATAACAGATTTACACCGATACTGAAATTACTTGCATATAAAAAGGATCCTTTCTCTGCAATAAATTCTGCAGCCAAAGTGTCGTAGTGTTCTAACCATCCAGTAGTTCCACATACAACAGGAACACCCGCTTTTAAACAACTTCTTAGGTTGTGTACAACAGCTTCAGGACTAGAAAATTCGATGGCGATATCAGCCTTTGAAAGATGTTCGGGATGAAGGAGATTTAATGCGTTTTCGTTTATTTTAAAAATAATTTCATGTCCGCTTTTTATGGCCAGTTCAGCAATTGCTGAACCCATTTTTCCAGTACCTATTAAAGCTATTTTCATATAGAAATGATTGTATTTATGGAAATTGATTAAAATCGAAAATTCAAATTTAGACCAGTTACTGCAGCAGTGTGCGGAGTGAAAGGATTTGCCATAACTGTTGGAGTTATGTGAATGCTTAAATTATCATCCACATCGAAAGTAAACAAATGAGCATCAACGTGCGCATCAATAATATTTAAAACATAAATTAAACTCGTTACAATAATTGATAAATCTCTATTTCTGTGGTAGTAATTCGATAAGGTAAGTAGATTGGCATCTGTATATCGATTGACATAATTATCGATTGTTGTTGAATCTCCATCTAATCTAGTTATAAGTGCGCCATTAAACTTCTTGTAATTATCGTTATTAAATTTGATAAGATATGCCATCCCTCCAAAGGCAGCGTAAATGATTGGCACTTTCCAAATTTTATGGTTGTAAACTTGTCCGGCACCTGGGAGAATAGCGGATAAATTCGTTGCACGTTTTACAGAATGAATTCTTGGTAAAGTATCAATTGGCGATTGAGCATTACTAACCTGATAAGATAATCCAAGAAAAAACATAACAATGCCTTTTAATAGAAAGTGTGTTATTAGGGGTTTTGTCACGTTTTTACTCGAAGAGATTGCTGCAAAGATACACTATCGGAAATTAATTTCATTCAGATCCGCTAGCTATCTGAGGTGAAATCTGGAATTAAAGATAACGAGAAATTTCCGACGATTTAACTCAATAAAATTCCTCATCCTAATCATGAAAAAGATTTTGGTAACTGTGATTTTTCAGATAGGTAGTAAGATTTAATCAAAATCTAAAAGTTCAATTAGGCGATTTAAGTCATCAGTAGAGAAATAGTTAAAGATGATTTGCCCTGTTCCATTGTCTTTATGTTTGATTTCTGCTTTGGTTTCGTAGCGATAAGCGATGCGATCTGTGAGGTTGCGAATGTCAGCGTTTACGGCAGTTTTTTTATCAGATTTAGCAGTATTTTTTTTGGGAGCAACAGTTCTTACTAATTCTTCGGTTTTTCGTACCGAAAGATCATTTTGAAGTATATCATTAAAAAGGCGCAATTGCATGGCAATATCATCTACACCTAATATGGCACGGGCGTGTCCCATTGTAATTCTTCCATCACGAATTGCAAATTGTATTTGTGGAGGTAATTTTAGCAATCGCAAATAATTAGTTACCGTACTTCGATCCTTACCAACTCGATCACCTAATTGTTCCTGCGTTAACTTGCATTCTTCAAGTAATCTTTGGTAACTGATCGCAATTTCTAAGGCGTTTAAGTTTTCTCTTTGAATGTTCTCAACGAGTGCCATTTCCAACATGGATTGATCATTCGCTGTTCGAACATAAGCAGGGATAGTGGATAATCCTGCCAATCGGGAAGCTTTAAAGCGACGCTCACCACTAATAATTTGGTAGCGATCGTGGCCCATTTTACGGACAGTTATTGGCTGTATAATCCCTTGAATACTAATTGATTCAGATAGTTCTCTTAAAGCTGTTTCATCGAACTCGGTACGAGGTTGGAAAGGGTTTGCTTCAATTTGATTTAATGAAATAAGAGCAACCATTCCAGTGTGAATGATATTGTCCATAACCGAATTAGCTGCGGAAGTAGCATCCTTAGCCGAATTAATATTTTGCTCGTGGTCGATAGGTGTAGTGTCTAAAAGTGCAGCAAGACCTCTTCCTAAACCTGATTTTTTTGTTGACATGATAATATGAACTCTTATTGATGAAGCATTTAATTAATAACAATGAAAGATATAGATCTTATTATAAGTGATTGCAGAAACCTTAGTTATCAGAAATCTTCATTTTGTCCATTACTTTTTCAGTAAGCACTTTATCCTCAGCCGACATTCCCGTCATGTTATTGTTTTGAAGTATTTCGCGTGCTAGATTAAGGTAATTGATTGCTCCCTTACTTGTTGCGTCGTGCATAATGATACTTTCTCCGAAACTCGGCGCTTCACCTAATTTGGTATTTCGCTGTATGATTGTATCGAAGACGATATCTTGGAAATGGGTTTTCACCTCTTCAACAACTTGGTTCGAAAGACGTAAGCGCATATCATACATTGTAAGTAAAATTCCCTCGATTGCTAAATCAGGGTTTAAGCGCGTTTGAACTATTTTAATAGTATTCAATAGTTTGCCAAGACCTTCTAATGCAAAATATTCACATTGAACTGGAATGATAACAGAATTCGCAGCCGTTAAGGCGTTTATAGTTATCAATCCTAGCGATGGAGAGCAATCGATGATAATGAAATCGAAATCGGCACTAATCTTTTCGAAAACCAACTTCATCATTTGCTCGCGGTTAACAAGCTGAATCATTTCTATTTCGGCTCCTACAAGGTCGATATGAGAAGGAAGAAGGAAGAGATTGGGTGTTTTAGTTTCAAGAATAATATCCTTTGGGGATACATCGTTAATTATACATTCATAGATTGAAGTTTTTACAGTTCGAGGATCAAATCCTACCCCAGAAGTTGCATTTGCTTGAGGATCCGCATCTACTAAAAGTGTTTTATATTCCAAAACCGCCAAGCTGGCGGCTAGGTTAATAGCAGAGGTTGTTTTACCAACTCCACCTTTCTGATTTGCAATTGCTATTACTTTTGCCATCTTATAGTAACACTTTAAGTGTCATCTTTAACTAATTAATTTATATTGATATACTATCGCCGATTGGGATAAGGATAAGGTTTTTATCAGCACTTGAGAATTTCTGAATAGCTTCTTCATGATCAATTTTGATAAATCCGAAAGTATCATAATGCATCCCAATTATTTGATCACAACGGATAAAATCTGCGGCTATTATTGCATTATCAATTCCCATTGTGAAATTATTTCCAATTGGAAGAAAGGCAATATCGATTTTTTTGTAATCACCAATAAGCTTCATATCCATAGTTAATGCTGTATCACCCGCATAGTAAACATTGCAATTAACTGTTTCTAAAAGAAAACCCATTGGATTCCCTCCATACGAGCCATCGGGCAAGGAACTACTATGCACGGCATTGACGCATTTTACTTTTCCGAAATCAAAGAACCAATGGCCGCCAATATTCATTGGATGAGTATTTTTTAAGCCTTGTTTTTGTACCCACTGTATTATTTCCCAGTTGGAAATAATTGTAGCACCTGTTTGTAGGGCGATAGATACTGCATCAGCGATATGATCTTCATGACCGTGTGAGATAAGGATATAATCAGCTTTTATTGATTCAATTTCTATATTTTTCGCCAGATCATTAGGGGAAATGTAAGGATCAAATAATATTGATTTGCCACCTGTTTCTAATACAAAACATGAATGTCCGTAATAAGTAATTTTCATAAATCTGAATGCTGAAATCCGCTTTGAACAAAGATAAGAACCTTGGAACGGCTTTCACTTTAAAAGTAAGGTACTATAGCCAATACTGTGAATTAATATCACTTAACTTTTCAACAAAAGATAATTATCAATGTTGAAAAGATAAAAAGGACTTAATTGTAGGAGGATCGAGGTTTTATCGAATCAATAAAACGGTACCTCTTTTGGTTTCATTCGCATACTTCCGATCGTTATATCCTTGGTATTTCATCACATAAATATAAACACCTTCAGTGGCTTTAGCTCCTTTAAAAGTACCATCCCAACCTATTTCTGGATTTTCGCTAGAGAAGATTAGTTCTCCAAAACGGGTATAAATTTGAAGCAACCCTTTGAATTCAGTACAGGTATATTTATAATTAAAAATATCATTTTTTGTATCGTTATTTGGCGAGAATGCTTTTGGAATAAATACATTACAATTACAAGTTAAAAGGGTAACTTGAATTGTATCAGCACTTACACCACATTGATTAGTTGCAGTTGCATAATATTTTCCATCAAAACCTGGATGAAAAATAGAATCCGTAGAGCCATCTTGCCAAAGGTAAGTTGCACCATAGTTATAAGCATTTAATAAAATTGGCTGACCAGCACAAAGAACAGTATCTTCTCCTAGAAAAACTAAAGGCTTATCTTGTTGGTCGATGTAAATGGAATCAGCAGCTATGCAATTTCCATTTTTTACGGTTACATAATATAGACCCGGATTCGAAACGAAATAGATGGAATTTGCAGTTCCATCTTGCCAATTATAAGTTGCATTTGGATCCGGACTTGTTACATCAAGAAACAATTGAAAGCCTTTACAAATGGTAGTATCATTACCTAAATATACAATAGGTGCTGGATTTGAGGTAACATAAATAGTATCTCCTCCAATGCATCCATTTACAGTTATACTTACGCCATAATTGTTAGTAACGCTTACATCATAATAGGATTTAGTACTTCCATCTTGCCATAAATAGGTTGCAGATGGTGTTGTGGCATCTAAGCGCAAAGTGTCGCTACTACATATTGTTTTATCTAAACCAAAATCTATAAACGGAATCGGATTTATTTTTAAGATTACAGTATCACTTCCAATGCAACCGATACGATCAACAGTAACCCAAATAGTATCTGAAATGGTCGATGTAAATGTTGGTCCTGAGCTGTTGTCTTTCCAGGTAATGATATCGCCAGTAAAATTTCCCGGATAAAACATGAATGAATTTCCCTGACATGCAGAGATATCATTACCTAAATTGGGAGCTGGTCGCTCGATGATTTGAATTAGGTGGGTTACGGTATCAGATAATACTCCTTGGTAAGCAATTAGTTGAACACTATAATAGCCACCTGCCACAAAGGTATGTTGCGGATTGCTTTGTATGCTCGTATTTGCAGCTCCTGATGCAGGATCGGCAAAATTCCATCGAACAGAATCGGCGATTCCTGGTGAAAACTGTAATGTGAATGTAGTTGGAGCACTCGAGCAGGTATCGACATAAGTAAAATCAGCAGTGATAAAATAGCTTAACAAAATATTTGGTAATCCGTAATTAGTGGTAGTACCAGGGGCAACACTTTGACCTGAATTATTGAAAGCGCAGAAGGTACCAGAAAGGTTAGGCTGATCGATTACAATAAGAGAGGTTTTTAGAAATTGAGTGCCATAAATCTTACCATTGGGTCCTAATTGCATAGCACCCATAAATCCACTTGAAGTACCTATAACGGTTGCTGATGCTGCGATTGCTGCTGGAGATCCAGCCAAAAGATCGTATTGATTGATGTCAGAATTAGATGAGAAATTTGCCACATAAAGGAGATTACTATTTGGCGAAAACTCTAACCCATACACATCACGTGTATAAGTAAAGTTTACAGGGTTACTAATTTGACCAGAGGAGTTGTTAAAGTCGAATGATTCGGCTTGTCGTAACCCTCTAATAGCACAAGCTATCCTTTTTGAATTCGGAGAAATTTTCATGTATCCGTGCGAATTGGTGTAAACACCACCCTGAACAGCGCCCACCGAACTAATCATTGGCGTTAAGTTTACACCTGTCGATGTAACTTTATAGGAGTAAAAAGCATTTGAATTCCATCCATGAACTACGACCCATACATCCACATTATTTGCGTCATGTGTAGCAGTAAGTTTTTCGGCAACTGGAGTTTGGATAAGTGTGTTTTTTATAGTTATGTCTCCCAATCCTCCATTCAGGGTCATATCAACTTCACTATAACAGAAACCTCTAATACCTCCATTAGTATCCACCGTAAATATGTAATATTTATTTAAGTTAAGTGGAGCTGGAACAACTATCGCAGCTTGAGTACTACCGTATCCGAAAAGTCCGCTTCCATTTAACATCGGAACATGATTGGCGTTCCAGACAGTAGCGCCATCAGTATAAAATAATAAATTTCCCGCAGTATCTGATGCCGTGGCACATCCTTCATAAGCATTCATATTTGAATTTGCGAGAGGAGTGGGCGGCGTTGTATTGAAATTTAGAGCTGCTCTATTTCCAAAATACCAATATCTATCTTGCTTCTGCCCTTTGGAAGCGGAGAATAACAATATCAAACAAAGACTAAAGAAGGTGGAAATGAGAGTAGTTGAACGCACCTTACAAAAATCTAAAAAAAAATGAGGCAAGACAAGACTTTTATTAATGTTATTTAGATAGAAACTATGTTATACTTTTGAGGGATCAATAAAAAACCACCAATATATGTATCAGTACACGCGTAAATTCCTTCTATTATTAATCCTTTTGCCTCTTTTGAGCTTCAGCCAAATTAGCAAAACCAAAATATTTCCTTTTGATACTGTCCCTGGTGATCCTTTAAAAGCGCACATTTACACGTTAGATAATGGGTTAAAGGTCTATTTATCAGTTTATAAAGATGAACCTCGCTTCCAATCCATGATAGGAGTGAAGGCAGGAAGTAAGAATGATCCAGCAGATCATACTGGACTAGCACATTATTTAGAACATATGCTTTTTAAAGGGACAGATCATTATGGTTCATTAGATTATTCGAAGGAAGCACCCTTGTTGGATAGTATAGTAAATCTTTATCAAGCTTATGGACAAACAAAAGATAGTTCAAAGCGTGTTGCGATATATCATCAAATAGACTCTGTTTCTGGTGTTGCTGCAACTTTTGCTATTCCAAACGAATTTGATAAGATGATGGCATCGTTAGGTGTGTCTGGTGTGAATGCTTTTACATCTGTAGAGCAAACTGTTTACGTTAATAATGTTCCTTCAAATCAATTCGAAAATTTCTTTACCGTGGAGGCTGAACGTTTTCGCAAACCTGTAATGCGTTTATTTCATACGGAGCTTGAAGCGGTTTATGAAGAAAAAAATAGAGCTCTTGATAATGATAGCCGTAAAGTTTATGAAGCATTATTAGGTGGTATTTTCGAAAAACATCAATATGGAACACAAACGACTATTGGAACTGTAGAACATTTGAAAAGTCCTTCCTTGATAGAGATAAAGAATTTCTTCAATACGTATTATGTACCTAATAATATGGTGATTTCATTGAGTGGAGATTTTGATCCAGATAATGCTATTCGTGTAATTGATGAAAAATTTGGAAAGCTGCCATCGAAGCCAGTTCCCACATTTGTTGTTCCAGAAGAACGATTTTTAAAACAACCCATCGTAAAAGAAGTGCTTGGACCTGATGCGGAAAGTGTAACATTAGGATTTCGTTTTAAAGGAGCAAATAGTCAGGATGCGGATATGCTTACAGTTGTTGATTATATTTTATCGAACGGACAAGCTGGATTATTGGATTTAAATTTAAATAATTCACAAAAAGTATTGACATCTGGATCTTCAACAAACATCATGAAAGATTATTCCGTACATGTGATTTCTGGACGACCGCGCGATGGACAGAAATTGGAAGAAGTACGTGATTTATTACTAGGACAGATTATGGAAATTAAATTGGGGAACTTTCCGGATTGGATGATAAGTGCTGTAGTGAATAATTTAAAAAAGGAGCAAGCAACTTCTTATGAAAATAATAATGCAAGAGCTTCTGCAATGTTGAGTACTGAAGTAGATGGTGTAAATTATAAAGATGAAGTAAATAAGATTGATCGTATCTCTAAAATTAATAAGCAGCAAGTCATAGATTTCGTTCGTACTTGGTATGGCGAAGGATACGTGATAGTGTACAAACGAACAGGAAAAGATGAGAGTGTTGTAAAGGTAGTAAAACCAGCAATAACTCCTGTGAAAATGAATCGTGAAATGCAATCAGATTTTGTGAGAAATTTGGCAGACCATAAAGCTCCATCTATTGATCCCGTATTTATCGATTTCAATAAATCAATTAAGACCAGTAAAATTAAAAATAGCATTCCCGTTTACATGGTTAAAAATATTGAAAACAATTTATTTAGTTTAGATTATGTATTTGAGATGGGATCCAATAATAATAAAAAACTTAGCCTTGCTTTGGAGTATTTGAAATATTTAGGAACTACAAAACTAACTTCAACAAAATTACAAGAAGAGTTTTATAAGTTAGGATGTAGCTTTAATGCTGGTGCGAGTGAAGATGAATCGTCTATATCGTTGGATGGTATTCATGAGAATTTTGTGCCTGCGTTACTATTACTAGAAGATTTATTAGCGAATATGAAAGCAGATACTGCGGCATTATCAAATTTAAAAGATGATATTATGAAACGTCGCGAAAACGCAAAGTTGAATAAGAACATTATTTTAGGTGCGATGCAGAGTTATGCAAAATACGGAGCAAAATCAGCACAAACAAATATCTTAAGCGAGAGTGAATTGAATGCAACAAGTGCAACAGAACTTGTATCGTTATTAAAAGGATTAACGGGATACCAACATTATGTTGATTATTATGGTCCGGCGGATAGCTTAACTATAACGAATACACTTAACAAAACTCACAAAGCGGCCGCTACATTAAAGCCAATCCCAGCACCAATTAAGTTTGTAGAATTAAAAACAGATACATCGAAAGTATTTGTTGTGAATTATGATATGAAACAAGCTGAAGTTGTTTTCTTAGCTCAAGGAATGCATTATGATAAATCACAGTTGGCGAAAATTAATTTGTACAATCGCTATTTTGGTGGAGGAATGTCATCACCAATATTTCAAACCTTACGCGAGAGTAAAGCCTTAGCGTATTCGGTGAGTTCACGATATTCTGCGCCGAATATTCTTGAGAAGTCTTTTTATAACTTCGCTTATATTGGATCACAAGTGGATAAACTTCCTGAGGCTGCAGCTGGTATGATGGAATTACTTAAAGAATTTCCAATGTCGGAAAAAGGATTTGAAAATGCGAAAGATGGAGCATTGCAACAAGTACAAACGGAGCGTATCACAAAAGATGATTTGTTGGCCATGTATCATCGCAATAAAAAGTTGGGATTGAATTATGACATTCGCAAGGAAGTTTACTCGCAAATACCAACATTAACATTATCAGATATTAAAAAGTTTCAGGAGCAATTTATAAAACCTCTCAATTATCATATTGTAGTTTTAGGAAATCATGATAAGTTGGATATGAAATCACTTCAGAAATATGGTACAGTAACAGAATTAGGACTAAGTGATATCTTCGGATATTAATAAAAAGTTTAAAGTTGTGAAGTAGTTTGATTGATAACTGCTTCACAACTTTTTAATAACATTGATTAAAATGCAAGTATGAATTTTAGTGATTTAAATCTGAATAAGCCCTTAAAAAATGCTTTGGATGATCTTGGATATTCTCAACCAACATTAATTCAGGAGAAAGCTTTTTCTGTGATCATGTCAGGTAAGGATGTTATTGGTATTGCACAAACAGGGACAGGTAAAACGATAGCCTATATTTTGCCTTGTTTACGTTTGCTTGAATTTTCGAATGACCATTACACTCAAATATTAATCATAGTACCAACACGAGAATTAGTAATTCAGGTTGTGGAGGAAGTGAAAAAACTTACTACTTATATTAATGTTATTGTAGCTGGTGTTTATGGAGGAGTAAATATTAAACCTCAGATGGATCTTGTTTACAATGGTGTTGATATTTTAGTTGCAACACCAGGAAGATTACTCGATTTAACATTGAATGGATCCTTGAAATTAAAATCTGTAAAACGATTGGTAATTGATGAGATGGATGAATTATTGGATCTTGGCTTTCGTTCTCAATTAACACGTGTTTTTAGTTTCTTACCAGCAAAGAGACAGAACTTACTTTTTTCGGCTACAATTACTGATGAAATAGAAATATTAATATCAGAATTTTTTAATACGCCAGTAACTATTGAAGCCGCACCAACAGGAACTCCTGTAGATAAGATTCAGCAATCGATGTATTTAGTTCCGAATTACAATACGAAAATCAATTTGTTAAAGTTGTTATTATCAGATAGAGAGGTATTTAGTAAAGTGATGGTTTTTGCGGCGACTAAGAAATTAGCAGATCAAATTTTCAATTCTATAAATGAGAAATTTCCCGAGGAGATCGCAGTAATTCATTCGAATAAATCTCAGAATTTACGATTTGAAACGGTAAATAATTTTCAGAAGGAAGAAATTCGAATTCTTATTGCTACAGATATTATTGCCCGAGGAATAAATATTTCGGAAGTAACACATGTATTTAATTTTGATATGCCCGAATCACCAGAAACATATATTCATCGCATTGGAAGAACCGGACGAGTTGACAAAACAGGAACCGCAATAGCCTTTGTTAGTGATTCGGAGAAAGAAAGTTTAGAAAGGATAGAAACGTTAATGAATCAAAAAATTCCTGTAATTCAATGCCCTGATGATCTCCTGTTTTCTGATGTATTGACTGAGGATGAGAAACCTAAAATTAGTATGAAAGCAGTGCTTATAAAACAATTAAATACGGATCCTGCTGGAGCAAGTTTTCATGAGAAGAAAGACAAAAATAAAAAGGTGAATATTAAAATGTCGAGAGCACAAACACAAAGATTGAAATATGGTAAGCCTAAAACACGTGGTCAGAAAAAACCATAGTTGTGTTTAATGTAGAAAGCCAATTTTGGTTCTTTGCTCTTGATCTTTTTGAATCGACTTTTCTTCGCTTAGTTTTTCCATAACCTCGTAAATTAGGTTGAGTTGAACATCATGTTCACCAAGACGTTCGCAAATTTCATTTAATTGCTCTTGCCAGTCATTTTTGATTAATAACACCTTCCTAACTTCTACAAAAGCTCGCATAATTGCGATGTTCATATTAATTGCTTTGTCGCTTTTAAGGATGCCACTAAGCATCGCTACTCCTTGTTCGGTAAAAGCATAAGGAGTACTACTAGTATTTCTTTTACTTTGATATGCGGTCACAATTTGTGACCGCATATCAACCCATTCTTCAACTGTTAGGCGGAACATGAAATCAGGAGGAAAACGCTTTAAATTACGCTTAACTGCTTGATTTACAGTCTTAGTTTCTACAGCATACAGCATTGCTAAATCATAATCGAGCATTATGCGCTCACCTTTGATTATATAGATTTTTGAACCAATTTGTTGTGGCTGCATGTTGGTTAAAGTTTTTTACTAAAAATTGTTTACAGAAAAATATTGGACAAAACTCTAAAAAAAATCGTGAAATCCCAAATTCAAATCTAGCAAAGAGAAAAACACTTATTTGCCTTAAGTCGAAATTTATCATCAGACACTTCAAGTTATTATTTCACAGAATCTTTTTCTGCTTTAATTTTATTTTTAAAATATTTTCGTAATAAGAAATTTGATTGCACTGCTTTAAGATCTTCTTGTAACAAGGAACTACTTCTATCAAGATTATGAATAGTACTTTTTAAGTCATTGGCCATTGCCGTATCTCTTGCAAGAACACCTAATGGTCCTGGAGTGATGTTTAGATCACGCATAAATTCGTGCATGTGATGCAATGCTAATTTAGCAGTATCGGAAGCTGCTTTTAAATTTGCAATAGAATTTGCTAAATCGTCGGCAACCGCTTTGTCGCCAATTAATTTTCCAGCTGCACCTTTTCCATCATGAATATCTTTTAATATACCCTCCATATTAGCTGATAATTCACTAGCGTGTTTTGTTGTTTGTTCCACATTCTCCATAGAAGTTCTAACCTTTCTAGCTAATGTAGTATCTGAAAGCAAATTCCATAATACAGAATTGTTATTGATACGTTTCATGATTGCTTTTAAGTCAGTAGAAATATCATAAACATTCATGTTGGTATTACTCAGGGTATGCATCATTTCATCAGTGCCAACTGATTTTAGTGAAAGCAAAGTATCGTTTTCTTCAATGATAGAAGATTCGGAAGAAGAAGCACTGATATTAATTAATTTATTTCCCATTAAACCATCAGAACCGATATCTGTTACTGAATTTTTACGAATAAATTTCTTTGAATCTTTTTCGATAATCATTGTCACCAATACTGTTGTATCATTTACGATTTTTACATTTTGAATAGTTCCAACATTGATACCTGCAAAACGAACATTATTTCCTGGCAATAAGCCTCCAATATTTCTAAATAACGTATTTACTTTAATCGTTTCACTAAAAAGATTTTTCTTGCTTCCAATTAAATAAAGTGCAAGTACTAAAAGCACAGTTCCAATAGTTACAAATAAACCTAGTTTAATATAATTTTTTGTCTTTTCCATATTATTCAAAGAATGGGCGAATTTTGGGATCTTTTGATTGTTCTAAATCATTGTAAGTGCCGATGGCATAACAGATGCCATCGACTAAAATAATCATACGGTTCGCAACAATTTTTGCGCATGCCATATCATGAGTGATGATGATAGAAGATGTTTGGTAGGTATGTTGAATTTCTACTATTAATTTACTTATTTCTCGTGATGTTATTGGATCTAAACCTGTAGTTGGCTCATCGTATAACATTATTTCAGGTTTTAAAATTAATGTTCTTGCTAATCCAATTCTTTTTCTCATACCTCCAGATAATTCGGAGGGCATTTTATCAACGGCATCTTCTAATCCTACATTTTTTAATGCTTCCATTACTAATTCATTTACTTCCTCCTTCGATTTACTTATCCAATGACGACGCAATGGGAATTCGAGATTTTCGCGAACTGTCATTGAATCATACAATGCCGAACTTTGAAAGAGGAATCCAATTCGAACACGTAGATGATCTAATTCATCCTGATCTAATTTAGGAATGTTTTTTCCTAGTACTGCAACTTCACCATCATCAGGATATAATAATCCTACCATACATTTTATAAGTACTGATTTTCCTGATCCAGATTTCCCTAGTACAACTAAATTCTCTCCTTTCTTTAAATCAAGATTAAAACCTTTCAATACATCATTATCTCCAAATGATTTATAAAGTTTATTTACAATAATTACTTTATCATCATTAATGATTCCTTCTGTAGATTGATGTTTTGGATTTTTTTCCATAATCAAGTGAGGCCCATTAAATCAGCAATTTGTACTGCAATTAAATCGAGGATAAATATTAATAATGATGAAACAACTACTGCTGAATTTGCAGCGAGTCCAACACCTTCCGTTCCTTTTTTTGAGTTATATCCTTTATAGCATCCGATAAGCCCAATTACAAAACCAAAAAAATAGGATTTAATAAATGCGGGTATTAAATCACTGAAATCAATAGTGTCGAAAACTTGTGTGTAATACAAATGCCAACTAACAACTCCTTTTAAATTGACTCCAATATATGAAGCGTATAATGATATGGTATCACCAACTATTACAAGCAGCGGGAGCATCAGTGTACATGCTAAAATTCTTGTTACTACTAAGTATTTAAATGGATTTGTTCCTGACACTTCCATCGCATCTATTTGTTCAGTAACGCGCATAGATCCTAATTCAGCACCTATACTAGATCCGATTTTACCTGCACATATTAAGGCAGTAATAACAGGACCAATCTCACGAATAACAGATATTGCCACCATCGCTGGCAAATAGGATTCAGCGCCAAATTCTTCAAGTGTAGGACGCGATTGAACTGTTAAAACTAATCCCATAATGAATGCTGTTACACATACTAATGGCAACGATTGATATCCGATGATAAAACATTGCCTAATGAGTTCGGCAAATTCATATCTAGGTTTAAAACCTTCCTTAAAAAACCTTCCGGCAAAGGCTGAAATTTCTCCAGTTTCCTTAAGAAAATCTTTATACCGGTTCTTTTTAAACATTAATATTTAATTTAATAATTTTATTGAATAGTTTCTTTAAAAATCGATTGCTTCAGCTATCATTTCTGCAATGTCTTTCACTTTAACACTAGATTCCTTATTGAAATTTTTTACTCCATCGGTCATCATAGTCATGCAAAAAGGACAACCCACTGCAATCACATCAGGATTCAACGATAATGCTTCCTCCGTTCTTTCAATATTAATATCCTTATTACCTTTTTCTGGCTCTTTAAACATTTGTCCTCCGCCTGCACCACAACATAATCCGTTTGCACGACTACGTTTCATTTCATTCAATTCAATATCTAATTTTTGGATTACTGATCGGGGTGCTTCATATTCTTGATTTCCTCTTCCTAAATAACATGGATCATGAAATGTGATTTTTTTGCCTTTATAATCACCGCCTTCAACCTTTAATTTTCCACTATCAATTAAACTTTGTAATAATTGTGAATGATGAATTACTTCATAGTGTCCGCCTAATTCCGGGTATTCGTTTTTAATTGTATTAAAACAATGTGGACAAGCAGTTACAATTTTTGTAATGTTATAACCATTCAAAATAGCAATATTATTCATTGCTTGCATTTGAAATAGAAATTCATTTCCTGAACGCTTTGCTGGATCACCAGTACAACTTTCTTCGGTGCCAAGTACTGCAAATTTAACTCCCGTATGAAATAATATTTTAGCAACGGCTTTCGTCACCTTTTTTGAACGGTCGTCGAAGCTACCTGCACATCCTACCCAAAACAATACGTCTGGATGTTCACCTGCAGCAGCCATTTCTGCCATCGTATGAATTTTAAAATCTGCCATTTAATTTCTTTAATATTCTAATTTGATAAATTGCCAATATGCAGCCATGTTAATTTTCTTCTTTAGCCCAATTCAATCTATCAGCTGGAGAGAATTGCCACGGGGCACCATTATTTTCAATTTTCGTAAACATACCATTGAGTTCTGCGGGAGCAGAACTTTGTTCCATCACCAAATAACGACGCATATCGATAATGATTGATAAAGGATCGATATTTACTGGACAAGCTTGGACACATGCATTGCAACTAGTACACGCCCATAATTCTTCTGGAGTTATATAATCATTCAATAAAGTTTTACCATCATCATTGGATGCTCCATTCTTATCAATATTTTTTCCAACTTCTTCTAATCTATCACGCGTGTCCATCATTATTTTGCGAGGCGATAAAAGTTTTCCTGTAATATTTGCTGGACAAACAGAAGTACACCTTCCACATTCAGTACATGAATACGAGTCCATCAGTTGTTTCCAAGTAAGATCTTGAACATCTTTTGCACCAAAACGTCGAGGAGACGCATTCGGTTCAATAGGAGGAGGCACCGATGAAGGATCTAGCATTAATTTAACTTCATTCGTAACACTTTGCATGTTGGTGAATTCTCCTTTTGGTTTCAAATTGCTATAATATGTATTAGGAAACGCTAGCAGAATATGAAAATGTTTTGAATAAGGAACATAATTTAAAAAGGCAAGAATTCCAATGATATGAAACCACCAACAAGATCTTTCCAATAGTATTAAACCATCAGTTGATATTCCTGAAATGAATGGAAGTAGAAAACTACTAATAGGGAATGAACCAATAATTCCATTTGCATTAGAATAATGCTGTGAACCGTTTAATTGCAATTGATGATCAGTTGCATTCATAATTAAAAAAGCAGACATCAAAAGTATTTCTACCACTAAAATAATATTAGCATCGGAGCGTGGCCAAGAAGTCATCTCACGCATCCAAAATCTTTTCAATTTCACTATGTTTCTTCGCGAAAGAAATACAAAACAAGCAGCCAATACTCCGACAGCAAGAATTTCAAAACTTCCGATAAGGAAATTATAGAAGCTTCCCATAAAAGATAAAATGCGATGTGTTCCTAAAATTCCATCAATAATTATTTCGAGTACTTCAATATTGATGATGATAAATCCTACATAAATTAAAACATGAAAAAAAGCGGCAACTGGACGCGTACCCATTTTAGATTGTCCTAAGGCAACCATCGCCATCGTTTTCCAACGCTTTGATTGGTAATCGTTTAAATCGACATCACGACCAAGGTTAATATTTCTATTCACCTCCTTAATTTTTTTGGTAAAGAAATATACAGCAATACCAAATAAAAGTAAGAAGAGTAGGGAGCTAAGCATTCCGAATCTGATTGAGTTGAAAGGTGTTTTATTGAATAATAGGTCGCAAAAATACTACCTTTTCAGCATTAGTTCGGCCTCTTGAACTGTTATCCTTTTATTTCCATTTAATGCGGTTATAAAAGCATCTTTATAACCAGTAGTTTTTAATTGTGATTGACGTTTACGTGCTGCATTTGCATTATCGTAAGAACCAACCACATAACGAGTATAACCATCGCTACATTTAACTCCTTTCACCTCTTTATTCTTAAAGAAATTAGCATCATCTTTTGAAGGATTAGTGCTAGCACCAATTTGAACAGTAAAGTATACCGAATTGTTTTCTTTTTCTAAAGAGTTTGTGGAGTTAGCACCAATCTTTTCGGTCTTTGGTTTTGGTTCAGCCACATTTTTTATTTCTTTAGTAATTGTTGGCTTAGAGCTGCTTTTAGTTTCTTTTACTTGTGTTGGCAAAACTTTTTTAGTAACATGTTTTTCTTCTTGATCTTTTAAATCATCACTATTTATTGGATCAGGAGTGCTGTCTGTACGGTCTTGAATTGTTGAAGTATCTTTTTTTACTTCTAACTTCTCTTTTTTAGTTGGAATTACTGCTTTGGTTTCTTCTATGGATTTGTTTTTATTTTCCTTAGTAGAACCATTTCGCTCTTCATTAGAGCTTTCCATATCAATTTTATACTCTCTAAATGCTCTAAAAATGGAAGTGGCAATTGTAGATTCACCTTTATCGGAATCAAGATATTTCTCTTCCATATCGTGTGTCAAGAATCCTGATTCGATCAATACAGATGGCATCGCAGTTTTATAAAGAACGAGGAACCCAGCTTGCTTTACGCCTCGATTATTTCGTCCTGCATATTCTTCAAATTGATCTTGAATTTTTGATGCAAAGGATAAACTTTGATGCATAAATTGATTTTGATACAACGAGAAAATAATATTTGCTTCTGGAGAATTCGGGTCGAAGCCATCATATTGCGTTTTATAATCATCCTCTAAAAGAATCGAGGCATTCTCGCGTTTAGCTACATTGAGATTATCTTCTGTTTTATGTAATCCCATCACATACGTTTCAGCACCATAAGCAACTTTATTACCCGAATTAAGATGAACACAAATAAATAAATCAGCATGATTCCGATTTGCGATATCGGCTCTCTCGTGAAGAGGAATGAAAACATCCGTCTTACGGGTAAAAATTACCTTAATATCTGGGTAGTTTTGTTCAATTAATTTGCCCAGCTTGAGTGCGATTTCAAGCGCCACATGCTTCTCTTTAGCAGAAGAACCTAGACAGCCAGAATCATGACCACCATGTCCAGGATCAATAACCACCGTTTTGATTCGATAAGAATCACGGGGAGGTTTTGCCGCAGTAAATGAAATTACTGGAAGCAAAATACATATAGTAATCCAGAGGATACGTTTCACGTTGTTTTGTAGCTTTGCGCGATCAAAATTAGGTGTATCGAAGCGATAATGACGAGTAAACGAAAGCAATTGACAAGCAACTTATTAACGGGACATTGTTGGTGGCGCATATGTTTTTTCATGCTTTTAATAGGGCATTATGTCTCTTACGGACAATCTCCCGACACGCTTTCTATGAAACAAACTGATACTTTGATTGTAAAGAAGGACACTTTAATTGCTGATTCATTAACCTTAGCGGATGATCTGAAGTCCAAAGTTAAGTATACCGCCGATGACTCCATCGTTTATGCCATTGATGGCAAGAAAATCTTTTTATATGGCCATGCTGAAATCACGTATGAAGATATTAATCTGAAAGCAGATTATGTGGAAATAAATTACGAAACAAGGACCTTAACGGCTCATGGTGTTCCAGATAGTTCAGGTAAAATGGCAGGATTGCCTGTTTTTAAACAAGGTAGTGAGGAATTTAATTCGGATAACATTCGATACAATTTTGATACGAAACGAGGCAAGATTTCGGAGATCACCACAAAAGATGGTGATAAATATATTCATGGTGAAACTGTAAAGAAAGAACCTGACAATACAACATATATCCGAAATGGTTATTTCACCACCTGTGATTTGCCGCATCCCCATTATTTCATCTTTTCAAAAAAAATAAAAATTATTCCCAACAATAAAGTGGTAACGGGTCCAGCTGATTTATTTATTGCCGATGTGCCCACACCTTTAATGATTCCATTTGGTTTTTTTCCGAATCATAAAGGACGAACTTCCGGAATATTATTTCCTTCTTATGGTGAGTCCAATCAACTGGGATTTTATTTAAAGAATGGTGGTTATTATTATGGCAACAGTGATAAATTTGATTTGGCGCTTACAGGTGATATCTTTTCACGCGGAAGTTGGAAAGGATTTTTGAGTTCTAATTATGCAAATCGTTATCATTATAATGGAAACGTATCATTAAGTTATTCTAAAACATTGATCGGCGATAGAGAACTTCCCGATTTTTCCTTGGAAAAAGATTTCTTCATTACATGGAATCATACGCAAGATCCTAAAGCAAGACCCAACAGTAATTTTTCGGCAAATGTAAATGCAGGAACATCAACTAACTTTAGAAATACTTTATCGACGGCGAATAATTATTTAACAAATACTTTTAGCTCTTATATCGGTTACAGCAAAACATGGGTTGGAAAACCATATAGTTTCACTTCAAGTTTACGTCATTCCCAAAATTCTATTACAAGAGATATTAGCATTAGTATTCCTTCTGCAAGTTTTAGTGTTGGACGATTTTCACCTTTTCAAAGTAAGTCGCAAATTGGTGCTGCAAAATGGTATGAAAAAATCGGCGTTAGTTACAGTGCAACATTATTGAATACCATCAATACAAAAGATACTTTGCTTTTTAAGAAAGAAAGTTTAGATCGTTTTCAATATGGATTACAACATAGTATTCCTATAAGTACTTCTTTTACTGTGGCAAAATTTTTTACTGTAACCCCATCCTTTAATTATAATGAGCGATGGTATTTAAAGACGTACGAAAAAAGATATATACCTGGAAACGATAGCTTAGTTATTGATACCATTAGTGGATTTAAAGCAGCTCGTGATTTTGGATTTAGTACTTCCATGTCGACGAGAGTTTTTGGATTGAAACAATTTCGTCGTGGAAAAATTGCCGCAATTCGTCATGTCTTAACTCCATCTATAGGGTTCTCCTGGCGACCAGATTTTAGTGAAGATAAATGGAAGGCATATAAATCAACACAGGTAGATTCTATTGGTACAATTCAACGTTATTCAATTTATGATGGAACTATTTTCGGTGGACCAGGTTCTGGGAAATCATCGTTGTTAAATTTTAGTTTGGATAATAGTTTAGAAATGAAAATTCGTCAGCAAACAGATACTGCAGTTAATATTAAAAAAGTAAAAGTTCTGGAGAGTTTATCGTTAGCAGGTAATTATAATTTTGCAGCAGATTCCTTAAAGTTGTCGATCATTTCTGTTGCTGCCCGAACAATCGTTTTTGAGCGACTAAATTTATCATTAAGTAGTTCCTTCGATCCGTATGTTGTAAATGCATTAGAAGTGCGACAAAATAAAACAGAGTGGGAGGCAAATGGGAAATTGGCACGATTAAGAAACGTAAATTTTTCTGCTGATTTTAGTTTAACAAATAGTAAGAAACAATATAGTTCGAAAAAGGGAGTTGGGAATGAGTTAGATGATATTAATAAAAATCCAGAAGATTACATCGATTACAGTATTCCAATAAATTTATCATTGCATTATAATTATTCTTTTCAAAATAATGTAAATATTGCTGATCAAACAACACAAGTTTTTGGGTTTAGTGGAGATGTAAAAGTTACCGATAACTGGAAAGTAAATTTTGCTTCTGGTTATGATTTCAACCAAAAGGATATTTCCTATACCTCACTTGGAATTTTCCGAGATTTACACTGTTGGGAGATGCGATTAAACTGGGTTCCGTTTGGATTTGCAGCAAATTATTTTTTCCAGATCAATGTTAAATCTAGCATTCTTCAGGATTTAAAATTGACGAAGAATCCAGATAGGTTTGATAGGAGGTAAAACTTGTCTTGAACATGATTTAAAAAATTACTATGATTATCAAGATTTAAATTGTCTGAAACAAAATTTACAGAATATTAAAATTTTCAGAATTTATTTTATAGTCCAATTCCCCATTCCTCATTTTTAATTTTTTTTCCATTGGCATATTAGCATATCGGCATCCAAGTATCGAAATGTCATATTGATATTATTTCGCAAATCTCTTATTTAATCTTTCCTTGTCAGTTTTCAGGGTAGCAATATAAACCCCTATCCCAAAGCTTTGCATGCTTAAATCTTTGGTAAAATATTGTGAGCTTAGAGTTCCATTTTCTCTAAAAATTAATTTACCTGTTATATCAAATAAGCTCAAGGTATATTTTCTACCAGTTAATTTATCTGCGTTAATAAATGCAATATCTCAGGCTGGATGATAAAATATTTTAAGTTCGTTAGTTGTTAAAACCGGGGTTAGTTCATGCACTGCCGTTAGTGTATCCATAGGTCCTAAAGTATAATCTGGGTTGTTCGGAAGTCCAATATAAACTTTGTTTCCACCTTGATAAAAACTATAAGGCTGAAAATTACAAGCCTGGCCAAGGCTATCTGGATAATTAATTACTGAAAGATTATCGCACACTGATGTATGTACTGAATCAGGATAAGGTATGGTAACGATATCGTTTTCTGCAGACAAATAGATTTTTTTATCTGGCCCCATTTCCATTACTCCCATAGCAATTGGGTATCAAACAGAATCAAGTAAAATTCTGCTTGCTGCGATGTTGGCGGCTGTAAGATCGTATTGATACAGATAGCTTGCCTTATGATAAACTGACTGATACGATGTGACATATAAAATTCTTCCATTTGAAGAAAAAACTGCGCTAGTATAATAAGGAACGGGATTAACTGAAAGTTCGGGTTCAATATTTATTGGATTTAAAATAATTCCAGTAAACCGATCAAAATAATACAGCTCAATCATTCCTCTCCATTCAACATAGATCATTTTAGTTCCATTCGAATTAAAACTTAGGTCACCAGCACCGTTATCATGAAGACTTCCGATATTTTGTAAGGATTGCATTTGAATCCCTGACGAATCGACTAGCAGCAGATGAAATTCATTATTTTGCTGCGAACTCAATGCGTCCCATCTTTGATATAGCAGCCACCAGTCATTTCCGTTGCCATGTTTAACAGCAGTAATTCCATCAAACACGGGAAAAGTATCCAACTGAACATTTTTCTGCACCACTGCACCCAACCCAGTGTTTTGCTTTAAATCGACAACACTATAATACAACCCAAACGAATGTAAAACGCCTCCAGTAAAAACATAAAAGGTACTATCGCTTATAGATTTTGGTATAATGGTCATCACATGATACCACTCACTGTACAGATTAGTCCCGTTTTGTTTTGTTGCATTCAACCTATTTTTTAATATTCCTGAACTATCTTTACCAGAAGATTTAATACTATCGTCGGAAGCTGAACCGTAAAATAAAATATTTCCAAAATTATCCGTAATGCTTGCTGAGCCACTTTTAGTTAAAAGTCCAGAGGTAATTGCAGTCGGTGGATTTGTCTTAAAATTAATACCAGCACTATCTCCAAAGCACCAGATGTTATTGGTGTATTGACAACAAGAAATCTTAGGAATCAATAAAATGATTCCCAAGATTATGTATTTAAATATTATTTGTTTCACTTATTTTGCAATGATCAATTTTGAATTATAATGCTTACCCAAATTATTTTCCAGTTTAAAAGTTTAAAGTTAGCAGAACAATAAGATCCTAAATGAAATAAAAACAGCACAATTAGAAACGGCAATATCTGAATTAAAACGGAAAAGTAATTTGTAGTACTGTCAAATGCAAGTATTTTGCCTTTAATAATTTTGAACAAGCTGAAAAATGAGCTTTATCTCTTCTAATATTTATCTCTACAAACTTACCTGTAGTGAATTTAAAATGGAACGTGTTAGTTGTTTTCATGGCAATTTTTGACCTTTTTTTCGTACTTTCGCCTCCGTATTTCTATATTATGTTTGAAAATTTATCCGATAAGCTTGACAGGGCATTTAAACTGCTAAAAGGTCAGGGAAAAATTACTGAGATTAACGTTGCGGAGACGCTGAAAGAGGTTCGTAAGGCCTTGCTCGATGCTGATGTTAACTATAAAGTTGCTAAAACTTTTACTGATACTGTCAAAGATATCGCTCTAGGAAGAGATGTCTTGATTTCAGTTTCTCCTGGGCAATTGATGATTAAAATCGTTCAGGAAGAACTCATCAAATTGATGGGTGGTCAAGCAACGGATATTAATCTAAAGTCGAACCCTTCCATTATTTTAATGTCGGGTTTACAAGGATCTGGAAAAACAACACTTTCTGGTAAGCTTGCTAACTTTTTAAAGACCAAAAGAAGTCGTCAGGTTTTGTTGGTGGCATGTGACGTTTACCGACCTGCTGCTATCAATCAATTGCACGTAATTGGTGAACAAATTGGCGTTGAGGTTTACAGTGAAGCTGATAATAAAGATCCGGTTCAGATTGCAAAGAATGCACTTGAAGTTGCGAAGGCAAAAGGTTATAATACCATCATCATTGATACTGCTGGTCGTTTAGCAATTGACGAGGTGATGATGAATGAAATTGCTCGTTTGAAGGAAATTTTAAACCCTTCTGAAACCCTTTTTGTAGTAGATGCAATGACTGGTCAGGATGCTGTAAATACCGCTAAAACTTTTAATGATCGTCTGAATTTTGATGGTGTTGTTCTCACCAAATTAGATGGTGATACACGTGGTGGTGCTGCTCTTTCCATCAAATCGGTGGTGAATAAGCCAATCAAATTTGTTGGTACTGGTGAGAAGATGGATGCACTCGATGTATTCTATCCAGAACGTATGGCGGATCGTATTCTCGGGATGGGTGATATCGTTTCCCTCGTTGAGAAAGCGCAAGAGCAATTTGATGCGAAACAAGCTGCTGAGTTACAAAAGAAAATTGCTAAGAATCAATTTAGCTTTAATGATTTCCTGTCTCAGCTTCAGCAGATTAAAAAGATGGGAAATATTAAAGATCTCATGGGAATGATTCCAGGAATGGGTAAGATGGTGAAGGATGTGGATATTGATGAGAATTCGTTCAAGTCGATTGAAGCAATTATTCATTCTATGACCAACGCAGAACGTGAGCATCCTGATGTGTTAAATGGATCACGACGTAAACGAATTGCAGAAGGTAGCGGAACAACTATTCAGGAGGTAAATCGTTTGATAAAACAATTCGACGATATGCGTAAGATGATGAAAATGTTTAGCAATGGCAATGCGCAAAAAATGATGAAAAATATGCCCGCAAGGCGTTAAAAGTATGATGAATTATAAATTTAAGATTAATTAAAAGGGATTAAATGCAGTTAATAGATGGAAAGGCGACATCGCAAGCAATTAAAGAAGAGCTGAGGAGCGTTGTTCAGAAAATGCTTGCAACCGGTAAGAGAGCACCTCATCTAGTGGCTGTTTTGGTTGGTAATGATGGCGCTTCAGAAACGTATGTTAGCAATAAGATGAAAACATGCAAAGAAGTTGGATTCGATTCTTCTCTTTTGCGATTTGACCCATCAATAACAGAGGAAGAATTAATTCAAGAAATTGATCGTTTAAATAACGACGATAAAGTAGATGGATTCATCGTTCAACTTCCTCTTCCATCACATATAAATGTTCCTAAAATTACGGAAGCTATTTTACCTGAAAAAGATGTGGATGGTTTTCATCCGATCAACATCGGTCGTATGACACAGCAAATGCCTTGTTATGTTCCTGCAACACCTAAAGGGATCTTACAATTGCTCGAACGTTATGATATCGATACTATAGGAAAACATTGCGTAGTGATTGGACGAAGTAGTATAGTAGGTACACCAATGTCAATATTGTTATCACGAAATACGTATCCGGGAAATTGTACCGTTACACTTTGTCATAGTCAAACTAAAGATATTGGTTCCATTACAAAACAGGCTGATATCATCATTGCAGCGATCGGTCGTCCTGGTTTTATTAAAGCAGATATGGTGAAACAAGGGGCAGTTGTTATTGATGTAGGAATGACGCGAATTACATCTTCCGAAACAAAATCTGGTTTTAGATTAGTTGGCGATGTAGACTTTAAAAACGTTGCTGAAAAATGTAGTTTCATTACTCCAGTTCCAGGTGGAGTAGGACCTATGACCATCATCGGACTTTTACAAAACACCTTGCTTGCAGCTCAAAAAGTAATTTATAAAAATGCAGGAAGTATCTCCAATTAAGCTGAAGCAAGGATTATTGCTTCCAGTTATGGAATCATTCTACACCATACAAGGAGAAGGAATTCAAACTGGTCGCGCTGCCTATTTTATTCGCTTAGGTGGATGTGATGTAGGATGTGTTTGGTGTGATGTAAAAGCATCCTGGGATGCTGATGCTCATTTACTATTTTCTATTGAAGATATCGTTAAAAAAGCTGCGATAGAGAAAGCTAGATTTGTTGTAATTACCGGAGGTGAACCATGCATGTACGATTTAATTCCACTTTCACGTTTACTTAAAGACGCAGGATTCAAAATTGCTATTGAAACTTCTGGAGCATATCCTCTATCAGGAGAATTTGATTGGGTTTGTGTTTCACCAAAAAAATTCAAAGCACCATTAGCTGAGTCGATCATTGAAGCACAAGAATTGAAAGTAGTAATTTTTAATGCCAGTGATTTTAAATGGGCAGAAGAACAAGCGCAAAAAGTTAATGCGGATTGCGAATTATTATTACAACCTGAATTCAGTAAGTTTGACTTGATCATGCCGCAAATCATTGATTACATAAAACATAATCCTAATTGGCGAATATCTTTACAGACGCATAAAATTATCAATGTGCCTTAGTTTTATTCTGAATTAGGTTTTCATTGAAGTAATTTTATTCTAAAAAAACTAATGCAATTCATGAATTTTAAAAGCAAATTTATAGGCATCAACTATTTAAGAGAATTTCTTTTACTAGCGATAATTTTATTTTCATTTCAAATCGTAAACGCACAAACGCTTCGTTATTCTACAACCTCAAAATCTGCAATTAACGCATTTGAAAATGGAACGAAATATTATGACCAACGTGATTTTGAAAAAGCGATACGTTCATTTTTACAAGCAATAGATAAGGATCCAAACTTTATTGAAGCACATGTAATTCTTGCAGAAGTTTTAACTGAGCAAGGCGATTATGAAGCTGCCATATTACGTTATAACAAAGCCATTGATATTAATCCTACTTTTTTTCCAAATAATTTTTACCAGTTGGCTCGATTAGAAATGAAAACTTCAAAGTACGAACGCGCTTTAGAAGATTTTAAAAACTATAAAAAATTAGTATCCGTAATTTATCCAGAGAAAACTATTTTGGTTGACCAAGGAATTAAGAATTGCGAATTTGCTATGGAAGCATTGAAGCATCCAGTTCCTTTTAATCCAATTAATATGGGTTCGGCTATCAACTCTATTAATGCTGAATATTTTCCTTCGTTTACAGTTGATCAAAATGAAATTATTTTTACGAGAGATATTCCTGATCGACAAGCGATGGAAGGTCATCAAGAAGATTTTTATCTAAGTAGTAAAAAAGATACCTCATGGCAACAAGCAATGAATGCAGGATCACCATTGAATTCAATTTTAAATGAAGGTGCTCCAAGTATTTCTGCTGATGGACGATTATTATTTTTTGCAGCTTGTGATCGCAACGATGGAAAGGGCAGATGCGATATTTATTTATCACAACGCGTTGCAGATGGATCATGGTCGAAGCCAATGAATCTCGGGCCACCAATCAATACGGGTGATTGGGAAACGCAACCTTCTTTCTCCTCTGATGGAAAGACATTATATTTTATTCGTGGTTCTAATTCGCGTGATCATGGTTCACAACAAGACGATATTTATTACAGCGAATTTCAAGCGGATCATCATTGGTCGGAACCAAAAAGATTAAACGATAATATCAATACAATTGGAAAAGAAGAATCCGTTTTTATTCATCCCGATAATCAAACATTGTATTTCACTTCAAATGGTTTACCTGGAATGGGAGGGTTGGATATTTTTTTGAGTCGTCGCCTGCCTGATGGAACGTGGGGACCAGCAATGAATCTAGGCTACCCAATAAACACTTCGGGTGATGAGAATAGTTTAGTGGTGAGTGCTGATGGAAAGAAGGCGTATTTCGCAAGTAATAGAGCGGGAGGATACGGTAGTTTGGATTTGTATAGCTTTGATTTATATCCTGCAGCACAACCTTTATTAGTGAGCTATCTCAAAGCAAAAGTTGTTGATGCAGAAACAAATTTACCGTTGTCAGCACAGTTTGAAGTGATCGATGTTACTACAGGAAAACTAGTATTATCAAATTCAACTGATCAAAAGAGAGGAGAGTTTTTAGCATCATTACCTGCAGGAAAAAATTACATGTTGAATGTTAACAAGGAACAATATTTATTTTATTCTGATTTTTTCGAATGCAAAGAAGCAACTGATAAACAACATGCATACGATTTGCTCATTAAATTGCACAAGCCAAAAGCTGGTGAACATGTTGTATTGAAGAATATTTTTTTTGACGTCAATAAGTTTGATTTAAGGGCAGAATCGAATTCGGAATTAGCGAAACTCAAAGCGTTTTTAATTGCTAATACTTCCGTTCGTATTGAAGTTAGCGGACATACCGATAGCTCCGGTGATCCGAAATTAAATCAGATACTATCAGAAAACAGGGCAAAAGCAGTTTACGATTTTCTTGTTAAAGATGGAATCTCTTCTGCTAGATTGACGTATAAGGGCTACGGTAAGAGTAAGCCGCTCGCTTCAAACGATACGGAAGAGGGGCGCTCGCAAAATCGCCGTACCGAATTTACGATCTTGTAATTATGCCATTTACTCCGGCTCACACTGCCATATTATTACCTGCACGATGGTTAAATCCTAAATATATTTCATGGACTGCACTCATCATTGGCAGTATGGTTCCTGATGTAGAATATTTTATTTGGATGAATTCAGGTTCATACATCAGTCATTCATTTTGGGGTATACTAGTTTTTAATTTGCCTATGACATTCTTAATTGCGTTTGCGTGGCATTCATTTATCGGAAAAAATTTATTGCAAAAATTACCATTTTTAAAATCGAAATATAAAACTTCAACTATTTATGATTTCGCTGATTGGTTTCGAAGAAACTATGTGGTATTTATAATTTCTGCAATAGTAGGAATCATGAGTCACCTTTTCTGGGATTCCTTTTGTCATTCAAAAGGTTTTATGGTAAAACGAATTCCAATTTTGATTGATTACGCACACATTGCTGGGCATAACATACGTTGGTGTTATGTCTTATGGTACGTTTGTACATTAATTGGATTGGCAACAGTTGTATTGATAATTATTGATAGAAAAGCATTGTTAGATATGAAACAATGGAGATTGTTATCGAAGTATAGAAATTATTGGGGAAAAGTATTTCTTACTGCTTTAATACTTTCTACGGCGAGAGTTGTACTAGGACTTAATCAAAATGTACCCCGACATTTAATTATCATTGCGATTGGAAGTTTTTTATATGGGATAATAATAAATTCTTTTTTAGAGAGGAATAATAAAATAATTATTTAGATTTCTTTTCTAATTCGTTATCTAATATCTTTTCCATGGTGTCTTCGTCTATTTTCTTGGCTATGATTTTTTTGTCTTTATCAAGAATAAAAATCTGTGGTGTTGTTGAGATATCGAATTCATGTCGAAAATTATTTTGGGTATGTAGATCTGCAACATTTGTCCAGTCCAATTTATTTTCGATTATATATTTTTTCCATTTTTCTTCTTCAACAGCTGAATTAATAGCGTATACTTTTACACCTTTCGATTTGACTTTTTCATAGTAGGCTAAAACTTTTGGAGTAGCCTTTTTACAATGACCACAATCTGGATCCCAGAAATAAAGTATTGTATACGGACCATTTAAATTATACATGGATTGATAGTTGCCGCTAGTGTCAGCAAGAACTAGGTTCTTTGATTTTTTCCCAAGTAATATTGGTTCCAAAACATCAGCTCTATCTTGAATCTTGTAAAGTGTTGCGGCATCAACCCAATAAGCTTTTTCTTTCGTGTAATTATTCCTTACTAAATGCACAAAAACTTCATCCATACCCATGATATTGGAAGTTTCGTACGTATTTGTTAGAAACCATATCATATATTTATAAGTCTCTTTATTTCCTTCTGCCTTTTTAATAAGACTATCGGTTTCAGGTATTATGGAATCAGGGATCTGAATGATTAGATTCTTTACATAGTAAGATAATTTATTATTATAAACAGGACTTCTTAAAACTCTTTCATCCGTAAAATCGAAAGTATCGAAATAATGTTTTTTGTAATATCGGAACGCAAAGGTTGAATCTTTTGCACCATTTGCAAAAGTTGGAATTTCTGGAACAACAGGATCTTGAGAAGCTCTAAAGATTGCTGATAAAATATTACCTGGATGATCTTTAGCGTAATTTACTTTAAAGCTAGAAACAGCTTCATCAATTGCTTTGATTTTTGCATCAATAGAATCTGGTTTTTGTTTTTGATCGGTTATTTTTATACGTTCACTTTTTAGTGGCTCAACTTCTTTTGATTTGTTTTGAATAAAATTGAGATATTGATAGAAAAGAATATTATCATCAGAGCCCTTAACTTTCATGGAGGAAACCACATTATTCATATCACATTCCATAGAGAAATGTTGATTCTTATCGATAAGTAATTCGAAATAAGTTTTGTTAGGAAAAACGAAGAGATATATTCCACCAGGAAGTTCCTCTTTGCCTTTAAAGATAATATTTCCATTACCATCGGCTTTTGTAGAATCCTTTAAATATTGCTTGTCACCATAATAATTGGCTAAAAAACACAAAGAATCTTTTAATCCATCAATTTTAAAATGAAGTTCATAACCAGGTATTACTGCTGCCTTGGTTTGAAATGTGGAGAAGCTACAAAACAGTAGAGTGGAGACGATGAAGTTTCTTAGACGCATATATTTTTTATTTTGCTAGGCAAATTTAATGATCTTCCCTGTTGTAATCATGAATCTTTCAACAGTTTATAAGGCCTAAATTGTTATAATTTTGTTAAAATGGATTATCAGCTATATTTTTTAATCGAAATAGCCTCGTAATTAATAAAATCCCTCTTTTTCCAGTTCAAATCTACACATGTCTCGATTTTAGCAGAGCCACTTGTATAATGCGCATATTGTTTTGGATTTATCAAAGCAATATATGGGTAATATTGAAGCTTAGGGCTATATTACACTCGTGATGATGGACTTTTTTATATTCCTAGTTTACACCTCTCAGCCCTAATATATACTAATTAATTCAGTTCTCAACGGGAATAGTGCATCTTAACATGGCTGTAAAATGAAAATAAAAACAAAGTTTTATTACCTTGACAAGGGTAAGTACTTCGAATGTGGTGGTCAGTTAGTACTTGATGGAAAGCAAATCAAGAAGCTCGGAAAATTGCCAATTGAAGAAGTTGGAAGATCATTTTATTATGATGATACTCATTTTGAAATTACTTGCGAAAGAGAAAATAAACGATTTAAAAGAGATATAAATAGAATTATTACAGAGTCATCGTACAAGACTACACAAAGAGAATATTTAACGAGATTAACATGGTTGCAACAGCAAAAATTATTGTGGATGTTTAAACGTCATTGGCTACAGCAACCAGGAAATATTGTTCACTTATTCATTTCAATATTGATAATCTCTGTAGCTTTTGTTGGCTTCAAATTCGTATTGAATTCGTATTAATATTATCAAGATGAATAAACTATTATTGTAATAAAATAATCATTATGGATTATTTTATTTACTATTAATAATTCGAAAAAATTAACTTTAAGTTATAAATTGTATAGGTAATGAAAGAACAAAAATCAATGGTACAATTGCTTAGGAGATATGAGGGTTATAGTTTTAATAGCTTCGAAAGATTTTGTTTCTCCGTACTAATGGTGTATTTTACATTTATGATTTTTATGTTTTTTATTTTACCTAAAATATAATTTTTTTTAAATAATTTATTTCATATATAATCAATTTGGTTCCAGTTGATAGTGCACACCAAATTCATAAGTAATTCCCGATTGGTATTCTTGCCCAATGAAACATTTTTTTATTGATGTATAAGTTCCCCATTTTTTTGTGAATTCATAATGTAGCTCAGGACTAAACATGAAATAGCCCCTATTTTGAGCATATAATCCATAAAACAATCCATCAGAAATTAGTTTGCCATTGGCAAAAGGTTTACTGATTTTGTCACCATTCTCTAATGGTTGAATTCCTTCCACGCGAAAGTTAAACCAAAGATTTTTTAATGCAATAATATTTAATTCAATCTTACCTGATATTTCATCCCCATACCCTTTGTTATGATTCGTGAATCCGACACATGAAATAAAATTCCACTTTGTAGAAGGCTCAAAGGCCAATTTTATTTTTAGTTGCTCATGATAATCCTTGTAGCCAGTATTCAAACCTATTTGTTGGATGTTATTCCCCGTTCCAATACTTTGATGTAGGCCTAAAATTAGTTTCAACGGATCATTATTGATAAATAGATATTCAACTCCTAAATCTAAATCTCCTGTAGAAGAATATTGGGTAGAGATACTTTCTGATGACTGATTTGCAGGTGTTCCATTTACTTTGTTAATTATATAAGGTATAACAATTAGCGCATTAATTTTGTTTGTTAAACCGCCTCTAAACTCTAGGCTAGTTATTGTGCTTTTTGTATTAGCAATAGTCTTTTTTTCACCATCATCATCATAAACTTTATCATAAATACAAGTGTTAAAACTGAGTTTGAAATCTGCATTTCCTTTAAATAAAAATACGCCATTACGTTGTGCAATAATTGCTTGCTGAATCAATAGGAAAGCAGTTAGAAATAGTATCCTTTTCATAATAATAGGTTTGATTTTACTTTTTGCAAATGTAAAGACAAAAAAAGGATACCATTATGGAATATTTGTCCTCGTATGTATTTTTTGATAATCTAAATAATAGAGCAACTTCACTGCGAAAATATTAGTTTGTGGTGATTGCAAAACAGTATGAAAGTTTTTACCATAATCTAAAGTTTTAAGTTCAGATTCATTTTGAATTCCGTTTTTATAAATGAAGTTTAAAATGCTTCCGTGAGAGAATCTCCATTCATAAACAAGATCGATATTGAATGCATTAAAATTGAAATCATTATTTTGAATATACGTACTATTCTCTGCTAATTCACCATCGTCTAAAAGTGAATAGTAGTTTCTATATTTTCCAGTATTCCAATAATGACGACCAATTAAAGAAATACTCATATCTTTAGTAAAGATGAAATTGCAATTTAGTTCGTTAACCCAAGTATTTATTTTTCTGGTGCCAAAAATTATGGCGCCGTCAGTAGTTGTATTTGCATATCCTAAATTATATGGATCAAAATCACTAATGAAATTATAGATTATAAATAATTTATCGGATGGTCGAACTCTAATGCTGATTGCGTTTTTATACCCTTCTCCTTTAAATCGATTTAAGAAATTTGAAACTTGAAAACTATAATCAATCGCTAACGACTTTCTATAATCTGAACTTATTCCACTATTAAGATAATAATAATTGTATCCATGAAAAACTCTCCCCGGAGTTCTCGATTCATAATAATCATAAGGTCTAATTGGTTGAATTCCTCCATTTAAATAGAACGCATTATAACTTAATGTATTTACAAATAAATTCAATCTAATTTCATTATATCCAATCTTTCCTGTTTTACAATCAGTAGCATAATCCATTTGAACATTGTTATAGGATTCACGAATAAATCCCCAAGGATTATATAAATTAAAATTGAAATAACTTTTGTTTTCATTTTGTCCAACTCTCTCGTAATATCCTAAATCAATACTTCTATAATTTGTATCCCTAACAGTTCTATTAATACCATAATTGAAATTCCCGCCGAGTTTATCGATTCCAAGTAGGTATTTATACCCTATTAATTGATTCGAATTATATTGATAGTTTTCTATTTTTTTGAAATAATTCTGACTAATAAACCCTTCACTTTTGATCGCGTAGGTGTTTTTCTTATTGCTTATTTTAACTCCAGCACCTGTTATATTTGCATTGGTATATTCTCCAGAACGTAGCGTGCTCGTATTGATAAGGTATGCATCAGAATTGTTTTTAAATTGTTGATCTAAAACTAAAATCGTATAATTTGTGAGTGGCTCTGTTAAAATTTTTCTTGTGCTTCCATCTTGAGCTTTAATTTTAGCGTATGCATTATTTGTAAGGGCATTAAAAAATCCTATACCTAATCCTTGATCCATTCTTCCAGATATTTTTGTAGCATTAATTAGCTTGACTTTATTAGGATTTTCCACTACAATATCACCTTCATTTAAATTCCCATAAATTGAATAATAGTTAGATGGAGTTTTACCAATTCTTCTTGAGTAGAATAAATTTCCTTTGTTAAATAATTCTGTACCTTCTTTAAAGAATGGACGATTCTCATCATAAATGGTTTCTTCGTAACTTAAATTCTTTACTGTTTTATCAGATTGCACTTGCCCAAAATCTGGTAACAACGACATATCCAATGTAAAGCGATCATCAATCCCATATTTTACATCGGCTCCATAATTATAAGAAGTACTATTACTATATTTATAATTTCCTACATCATCATAATCTGGCGCATGTTCGTACGAAGTACCTATATATGGAATCAGAGATAGACGAATTGGCGTTTTAACATTCGTAATGCCTATTAATGTACCCCAATAGCTTTGTGCGTTGGCTGCTGTTTTAGGAACATACGACCACAAATCAAATTCTCGATTACGTCGAATTTCTCTGTTGAATTGCAAACCCCATTCTTGTACTTCTCTTTTCGGAAAGCGAATAGCTGAATAGGGTATTTCCATTTCTGCTGTCCATCCGTTTTTTGTAACACTAACGGAACTGGTCCAAACCGCATCAAAAGTATAATCACTGAATTTTGAATCAAATTGTATTCCTGATGCAGAAACTCCAAATTGAAATGCATCTTGTTCATTATGGTAAGTGTCAATCTTGAAAAAAAAGCGATCAGCATTTAAATCATTTTGATCTCGCATTCCTAGCTGTTGCAATATACTATCAGGTGAAGTATCGTGCATTTCTGCACCAATGTAAATAGCATAATCTGTATAAATTATTTTCACCTCCGTTTGCTGCGATTCTGGATGTTTATCATTAGGACTCCGCTGTGTAAAATTTCCAACAGCTAATCCTTGTTGCCATACAGCATCATCAAGATTGCCATTAATCTTTGGAGCAATAGTTACTCTAGTCGCAGTACATACTTTGGTAGTATCTGCAGGAAATGCAAACGATGAAAAGAATAACAAAAAATAAAGTAAGTATTTGCTCATTATATGTACATACAAATATATAGTAACAAATACTATTTCCTAATTCCTCAACCTATTTTTAGTAGGATTATTTTTCCATATTAAATCATATTTTCTATCGACGAAATGCAATTATTTTACGATGAATAAAATTCGTTAGCCTCACATCTACTATTTGCAATTAATTTTATAAAAATAAATGTAAGTAACAAATAAAAGGTCTCGACAATGTCGAGACCTTTTATACGATTCCAATAAATTAATCACTTAAAAAAATTAAAGAACATTCCAATTAGCTTTGTTTTTCAGTACTTCTATTTTCTTGAAGATTAGGAATATCATCAGCTGTTATTTCAAATTTATCTTCGTCATCTTTATACCGCATTACTTGCTCAAGTGCATCAGGAACCACATCACTGCAGATACATATAAATGCTCCTTTTTTCGCATTTTTAAAGGCGTAGTCAATGGCTTCTGGTTCACTAGGAATAACAGTAACTTTTTTATTTGGATCTACACTATAAATACCTTTAAGCATTAATTCGATTATTTCACTTTCACTTCTACCTCTTAAATTTCTATCTTGACGAACAACTACTTCATCAAACATTTTAGCAGCTAAAGTTCCCAACAATATAATATCTTCATCACGACGATCACCAACTCCTGCTATGATTCCCATCTTTGGTTTGGCTTCAATCTTTTCAAGGAATCTTCCTATTGCTTGGAAACCTGCTGGGTTATGAGCGTAATCAACCATAACCGTAAATTTCTTGAATTCGAACATGTTCATTCTTCCTGGAGTTTGAACTGGGGAAGGAATAAATGTTTCTAACGCAAGACGAATATCTTCCATTTCGAAATTGCGGATAAATCCAGTAAGAACAGCCGGTAAAATATTTTGAATCATAAATACTGCTTTCCCTCTAAAAGTAAGTGGAATATTGACAATCTTATCAACTCTAATTTTCCAATTTCCTTTACAAATTGTGATATAGCCATTCTCTGCTATAGCAGCTAATCCACCTTTATCGCAATGTTCACGAATCAATGGATTTTTTTCATCCATACTGAAATATGCAATGTTACTATGTAAACCTTTCGCCATATTTGCCACGAGTTCATCATCGGCATTTAAAATGGCATATCCTCCAGGTCGCACTGCTTCTGGAACCACTGATTTTACACGTGCCATATCATCAAGTGAATTAATATCCTTTAAGCCTAAATGATCTGCAGCCACATTCGTTACAATACCAATATCACATTGTCCGAATCCTAATCCAGCACGTAAAATTCCGCCTCGTGCACATTCTAATACAGCGAAATCAACAGTAGGGTCTTTCAATACAAATTCGGCACTTTGTGGCCCAGTACAATCACCACGTTGCATCATTATATTTTGAATATAAATTCCATCAGTAGTAGTAAATCCAACTTTATAACCAGCAGTTTTTGCCATGTGCGCAAGTAATCGCGTTGTAGTTGTTTTTCCATTGGTACCAGTAACAGCAACAATTGGAATTCGATAACTACTTCCTGGAGGAAATAACATTTCAATAACAGGATCGGCAACGTTACGTGGTAAACCTTCTGTTGGTGCGAGGTGCATTCTAAATCCTGGGGCTGCGTTCACCTCCAGAATTGCACCTTGTGAATCAGCAAGTGGTTCACTTAAATCATCAGTCATAATATCAATACCGCAAATGTCAAGTCCAACAATTTTTGCGATTCGTTCAGCCATAAAAACATTATGTGGATGTACTAAATCAGTAACATCAGTTGCTGTACCACCAGTAGAAATATTTGCAGTAGATTTCAAAAATAAAATTTCGCCAACAGGTAAAATACTTTCAAGTGTAAGATTTTTTTCTGCGAGAATATTAGATGTATTATCATCCACTTTAATGGATGTCAATACTTTTTCATGCCCATATCCACGACGAGGATCTTTATTTACTTCATCTATTAACTTTTGTATAGTTGAAACGCCATCACCTTTAACAGCGGCTGGAGTTCGTTTTGCAGCAGCAACAAATTTGTAATTTATAACTAGCAAGCGATGATCAAATCCTGTAATATATTTTTCGCAAATTACTGATCGTGAAATTTTCTTGGCCGCAGCTAAAGCTTCCACAGCATCTTCCCAATTGCGAATATTTATGGTAGCTCCTCGTCCATGATTTCCATTAATAGGTTTAATAACAATCGGATAATTAATAGATACAATTGCATCTTTCAAATCATCTTCATCATAAATAATTCGGCCTTTAGGCACTGGGATATTAGCTGCTTCGAGTAAATTTTTCGTATCTTCTTTATCGCATGCAATTTCAACCGCTATACTACTTGTATTACTCGTTACCGTTGCTTGAATACGTTTTTGATTAACACCATAACCAAGCATTACTAAAGAATGTCGATTTAAGCGAATCCAAGGAATTCCTCTTGCTTGAGCTTCCTCAACGATTGATCCTGTACTAGGCCCAAGGCGATTGTCTTCTCTGATTTCACGCATCTCTTGAATGTCAGCTTCAAGGTCATAAGGAATGTTATCAGCCAAGGACTGAGTAATTCGAACCGCCGATTTAGCTGCATAGATGCCTACTTTTTCTTCCATGTAGGAAAAAACTACATTATAAACGCCGTATTCTGAAGCGGAACGTGTCCTGCCAAAACCGACATCCATTCCAGCTAGCGTTTGAATTTCTAAAGCAATATGTTCTACCACATGACCCATCCAAGTACCATCTTTTACTCGTTTAAAAAAGCCACCAGGCTGTGACTCAGAGCATTCATGAGAGTACATCGTCGGAAACATGGCTTCCATTCTTTCCGAGAAGCCATCAATACTATTACTCGGTTTTTCTTCCATTTCTTCTAGGTCGAGCTTCATCACAATGAGTTTATGACGACGGATTGACCAATAATTGGGGCCACGCATGGCACGTATCTCACGAATCTTCATAGGGTAAATTTAAATGGGGTTATTCAATTTTTATTGTTGATAAAACTGGTGGGACTTGTCCAGTCGACGCTGAAAATAGAAATAGTTTCGTACTCTACCAAGCATTAGGAAAAATTGATTTCTTGACTTGCATTGGTTCAGAGCCTTATCTTAGTAGAATTAATAAAATAACATGACATTACCGAAGGGAAAGTTAATTGCAATTGGCGGAAACGAAGATAAAGGGACCGAGCCAGAACCTAATTTCCAACAGAAAAATAATCTCAATTTTTTCGAGCTTCAGATACTTTCTAGGATTGCTCACGAGACTAAGAATCAGAAAAACTCTCATATAGAAGTTATCACAACGGCATCCAGCATTCCTGAAGAAGTTGGTGAAAACTACTTACATGCATTTACAAAAATTGGTTGTACTAACATCCAAATTATGCATATTAAGAATAGAGCCGATACACAAAATCCAGATTATATCAAGCGGATTCGTGAGTGTGACGGTGTAATGATGACAGGCGGAAATCAACTTCGATTGAGTACAATTTTTGGAGGTACAGAAATTTTATCAACACTTCATCAACGTTTTATTGACGAAGAAATAGTTATCGCAGGAACTTCTGCTGGAGCGATGGCGATGAGTAACACCATGATTTACCAAGGTAGTAGTGCTGGCGCTCTCGTAAAAGGAGAAGTGAAAATTACTACAGGACTAGCTTTTATTAAGGATGTAATTATTGATTCGCATTTTGATAAACGTGGACGATTCGGGAGATTAGCACAAGCTGTTGCTTCCAATCCATCATGCATTGGAATTGGCTTAGGTGAAGATACTGGTGTTATAATTCGTGGTAATGATAATTTAGAAGCTATTGGTTCTGGATTAATCATAATTGTTGATGGACATGGAATTCGTCATTCTAATATCGCCGATTTATCAGAAGGATCACCTATAAGTATTGAGAATTTAATTGTGCATGTAATGACTAAAGGAAATGGTTATCTTTTAAAACAACGAAAATTTCTTATTGAAGAAAGTGCTAATAACGATTAAGTGTTTATTGTAATTCGTGCGTCTGTTTTATCCAATCCTTATACAAAGAATTGGTGATTTCTTTGAGTTCCTTGCCGAGAACAATAAATTGTGGTTGCACAAAATTTCCGATTAATTTACCATCTTTCAAATAGTGGATTTCATCGCATGTTTCAGTAATTGAGTTGCATTTTAAAAAAGTGATGTAAAGAAGAAATGAAAATATTAAACCTAAAAATATTATATAAGTTATGCCAAGTTTTTTAGTTCTTGAATAAGTTGTATGAATCGAACCTTAAGAAATTTTCATATAAGTTTTTGCATCGATATGAATGTAAAAACCGAGATAATTTTTAGTTACCCCGGTAATAAAATCAAATATAAAGACAATAAACGTATACTGGAATTTCGAATTAATATTTTTAAATTTCACTCCTTATCGACATTCTTAGTAATCACTTTTTTTACAGTTTTATTTAATACGTTAGATTCCGCTGTTATTTCTTACAATGACTTTTTCAATTCTTCAAGTTCTTTCTGAAGTGATTTCTGACTTATGTTTTTATCTTTTTCTAATTCATAGATTGTACTTTTTAAACGATCTAACAAATCATTAAAATCCTTTTTGTCAAATGAAATAATTAAATTATTATTTTCACCTTCTTCGTTATCATAATTGTAACGATACGTATAAACAACATCTTTTCCGTGATGAGTAACTTTTCGAGATTCTGAAACCTCTTTTGGTGGCATCGGTGGTTCTGGTGGTGCAATTGTTTCAGGGGGCATTGGTGGCTCTGGAGGATTTGGCGCATCCATATCATGATCTTTGAGAAATACTTTCATCGATATCTCATCCGAGAATGTAGTATCAATTTGTGACTCTTTCCCATTTTCATTGGTAATAATCACAATATGCGATTTATTTTTTTATTGCTTCTTTGAATCCTGCGCATTGCTATTTGCTGCAAGAAAGAGTATAGCGCAAAGCATAAAAATTTTGTAAAGTGGTTTCATTGTTTTTAAATTTCTGACAATAGTACATTATTTATCATGCTCTATGCGTTAAAGGCTAGTTAAACAAAGTTAATGTCCGGTTAATGGAGATGTTGACATTGAATCAAATTGTATTTTTGGAATGATGAATAAGAGAAGATTCTGGTCTACCGTAGTATTGATGAGTCTTGCCATGTTAGGGTTGATTATACTTCAATCCTATTGGATAAGGCATGATTTGCAATTGAAAGAGCAGCAATTTAGTCAGAATGTAATGCTTGCCATGAATAATATTGTGGATAAAGTTGAGCAAAAGGAAAATATGAAGATTGTAGTTCATAAATTCATGAGTACTGCTGATTCTAGTAATTCTTCTTTCTCGAGTGGTGATTCCACTGAAGAAGTTTTAAAGGAATTAATTCAATCACCCCCCGAGCCATTACCTCCTCCAGGCCCACCAACTGCAATCAGTGATTTCACCAAAGCAGTTAACCAACAAATTGTGAATCTTCGTGAGCTACGCCATCGTCGATATCCTGATGGTGATTTACGTCTTCATCCGGATACTGCAAGCATTGATATTCGTGTTGAAAAAGATGTTCAATCAAAAGAAGTATATGCTATTGAAATGAAAAGTCAAGAGCAGAATCTTGTACAAGAGGAGGCAAGATTCGATTCATTAGCAAGTGAAACGGAAAAGAGGATGCGTTCAAAAATGCGTAAATTAAATACCATGATGCAAAAATTTACTTTTCAAGTTGCGGATCATAATGGTAATGTTTTTAGTAGAATAGATTCCGTAACTCTTGATTCAATAATTCATTCTGAACTTTATCACCACGAAATTGATCAACCGTACAATTTTGGAATTGCTAATCCACTTAAGGAAAAATTAATTTATTCGAAGCTCATAAATGACACTTCAATCATAATAATTTCCAATTTTCGTTTACCTCTTTTTCCGAATGATTTTTTCAAGCGTAATGAACAGTTAATTTTAGCTTTCCCCAATAAATTTAATTATTTATTGTATGGAATGTGGCCCCTGATCGCAAGTTCAATCATCTTCACTTTAATAATGATAGTTGGTTTTATATATACATTAAATACAGTTTTAAAACAAAAAAAACTTGCAGAAATTAAAAATGATTTCATCAATAATATGACTCATGAATTTAAAACTCCCATTGCAACAATAGCTATTGCGAATGAATCAATTCGAGATCCAAGAGTTTATGGAAATTATGAAAAACTTGATTACTTTACTTCGGTAATTATCGAAGAAAACAAACGTATGTTAAATCAAGTGGAACATGTTTTGCAAATGGCACAAATTGATAAAGGGGAATTAATATTTCGAAAAGAAATTACTGATATTCATGACATTATTCATCATGCTGTGGGTTCGGCTTTTTTACCTGTGGAACAACGAGAGGGAAAAATTGAATTGCAATTAGAGGCAACAAATGCGAATGTAAATGCTGATGGAAACCATTTGTTAAATGTATTTACAAATTTAATTGATAATGCTACAAAATATTCTCCAGAAAATCCTTTGATTCTAATTAAATCGTGGAATGAAAATAATTGTTTGATGGTTAGTGTAACAGATCACGGCATAGGAATGTCGAAGGATGTTCAAAAGCGTGTTTTTGAAACATTTTATAGAGCAACATCTGGTAATATTCATGATGTGAAAGGTTTTGGCTTAGGATTGAGTTATGTTAAAGCAATTGTAGAAGCCCATGATGGAATTATTCATGTAAGTAGTGAACTAAATAAAGGAAGCATTTTTACTGTGCAGTTACCCAATTATATCTCCTAATTATGCAAACAATAAAAGCTAAAATATTATTAGTGGAAGATGATATTAATTTCGGCAATGTGTTGAAAAACTATCTTGAATTGAATAGTTACGACGTTACCTTGACAAGAGATGGGGTCGCTGGCTTAGAAACATTTGGAACTAAATCATTCGACCTTTGTATTTTGGATGTGATGATGCCTAAATTGGATGGTTTTTCGGTAGCAACTCAAATTAGAGAAGTTGACAAAAAAGTTCCTATTATTTTCCTTACTGCTAAAGGAATGAAAGAAGATATGCTGAAAGGATATAAAGCAGGTGCAGATGATTATTTAACTAAACCGTTTGATACAGATGTTTTGCTCCATAAAATTAATGTCATACTTCGACGATCAATGGGAATTACAGAAATGGAAGACCAAACAAATTTTAAAATTGGTTTGTATCAATTTGATTATAAGTATAGGAAAATATTTGATGGAGAAGAGACGATAAGTATCTCTCCCAAAGAAGCAGATTTGTTACGATTGTTATGTACTCATAAAAATGATCTTTTACCTAGGCAAAAAGCATTGAAATTAATTTGGGGAGATGATAATTATTTCAATGGAAGAAGCATGGATGTGTTTGTTACACGTTTAAGGAAGTATCTAAAGAAAGATCCCTCCATTGAAATTGTAACATTACATGGCAAAGGAGTTCGACTGCTAATTGCAGAATGATAAACAAATTTTTTCTATCCTTAGGTTTAAGAAATTAAAAAAGGTGATCTTTAATTAATCACCTTTTTTATATAGTACTAAATACTTAAAATTATTTTAATTCCTTCGTAATAGATTCATCCAATGGCTTTGTTCCTGAACGATAACGGTGAACTAATTTTCCATTTTCATCGATTAAGAATTTTTCGAAATTCCAATGAATATCACCTTTAAAATCTGGATTATCTTGCGTTGTTAACCATTTAAATAATTCATCCATATTCGATCCTTTCACTGAAACCTTTGATGCCATTGGGAACGTTACATTAAATTTACTACTACAAAATTCTAGAATTTCAGAATTAGTTCCTGGATCTTGACCTCCAAAATTATTTGCTGGAAATCCAATAATAACTAATTTACTTTTATAGGCTTGATATAATTTCTCCAAGTCTTCATATTGAGGAGTGTATCCACATTTAGAAGCGGTATTAACAACAAGAATTTTCTTTCCTTTGAATTGCGAAAGTTCCATTGGTTTGCCATTAATGTCATTTACTTTGAAAGAATATACATTGTCAGGAGATGAAATTAACATCATAAATGATAGGAGGAATGTAAGCATATTTTATCTAATTTATTGTTCGTTATTGTGAAATTATTTATACGTTTAATTTTGGATTTTAATGTTATTCTTCATCTTCTGTTTTCATGTTAAAAATACTTCCAACAAGATCACTGAATTTCAATGTGCTTTCTAATTTTCTTTTACTAATTTGTGAATATTCAGATAAGCCATGAAGTAAAAATTCCGACATTAACGATACTTCGTTTTTAGGAACATTTTTCAAATAATTTTTTACTAAGTCATGCAATCCTACAACCTTTTTTAATTCCTCTTCAAACACACGTTGAGTTCCATTATGCAAAATATCAACTTCATTTCCTTCGCCAAACCAACCAATAACTTCGCTATATGGATTTTTTTGTTTTGACTTTTTTGTACGTTCTGGATCGGGAAAAAACTTTAAAAATTCTGAACGTATGGCTTTCCCAATTAAAGTATATGCAACATTAGAAATCCCTTCTAACTCTCCTTCATAAACCAATTCAACTTTGCCAGTTATTGCTGGAATAATCCCGTAAAGGTCGCTAATTCTTGCAGTGCCCTCTGCTTCTCCATTCATCAAAATACGTCGATGAACAACAGAATATAAATTTTCATAAGCACTAATCGATAATCTGGCAGAAACTCCACTTTTTTGATCAATATATTCACTTTTTCTTGCTTCGAACGCAATTTGTTCGAGTAAACGATCTACTAATGGTGGGATTGAAATTATGTTTTTTTGATCGGCAGGAACTTTGGCTTCTTGTTTAGTGATTAAGGAGCTAATCTCAATAGATTTTGGATAGTGTGTTAAAATTTGACTTCCAATTCTATCTTTAAGTGGAGTTACAATTGATCCTCGATTGGTGTAATCTTCTGGATTTGCAGTAAATATAAATTGAAGATCTAGAGGTAAGCGAATTCTAAATCCACGAATTTGAATATCGCCTTCCTGCAAAATATTAAACAAAGCAACTTGAATTCTTGCTTGCAAATCTGGTAATTCGTTAATCACAAATATGCAACGATGCGAACGAGGTATTAATCCAAAATGAATAGCTCTTTCATCAGCATAACTTAATTTTAAATTTGCTGCCTTTATTGGATCTAAATCGCCAATTAAATCAGCAACAGAAACATCGGGAGTTGCTAATTTTTCGATGTAACGCTCATCTCGATGTAACCAACTAACGGGAGTATTCTCTGCACGATCCTCTACTAAATCTCTCCCATATCTTGTTAAAGGTGACATTGGATCTTCATTTAATTCGCTGCCCGAAATAACTGGAATGTACTCATCCAATAAATCAGTTAGTAACCGTGATAATCTTGTTTTAGCTTGCCCTCTTAATCCTAGAAATAAAATATTATGTTGAGAAAGTATTGCTGTTTCTAATTGGGGAATTACGGATTCTTCATAGCCTTGAATATATTTAAAAAGTGGTGTCTTGCTTCGCAATGATTCGATGAGATTTTCTCTCATTTCTTGTTTAATTGTTCTTGGTTTATACCCCGAACGTATCAATTCACCAAGTGTACGGATTTTGTCAATGTTTATTTTTTTATTCATTTTATCGAACTGTTTTTTTTCTGTTTTTAATATAATCTTCAAACATGAATTCACCTAATCCATTTAGTGAACTATAAAATGCTCTTCCATTATTAACTTGTGTAAAATCTCTAACAAATGATTGTAAATATGGATCTTTAGCAATCATGAATGTTGTGATAGGAATATTTAATCTTCTGCATTGTCCTGCAAGATTAAAAACGTCAGTTATAATTTTCTGATCTAAACCAAAACTATTTTTATAATATTTGTTTCCAATTTTTAAGCAACTGGGCTTACCATCGGTAATCATGAATATTTGTTTGTTTGGCGTTTTTCTTTTTCTTAATAAATCCATTGCTAGTGTAATGCCAGCAGATGTATTAGTATGAAAAGGTCCAACTTGCAAATAAGGTAGATCTTTAACTTCAATAGACCATGCATCGTCACCAAAAACTACGATATCCAATGTGTCCTTGGGATAACGTGTACGAATAAGTTCAGCTAATGCCATAGCTACTTTTTTTGCTGGAGTAATACGATCTTCTCCGTACAAAATCATGGAATGTGAAATGTCGATCATCAAAACCGTGGCATTAAAAGTTTTATGTTCTCTCTCTTGTACTTCAAGATCATTTTCATTCATCGAAAAATCTTCAATACCATTTCTTATTTGCGCATTTCGTAAGGAGTCGGTCATATTAATTTGTTCGGTAGTATCTCCAAATTGCCACGGACGAATATCTGATGAAACTTCATCACCTTGTCCCGTTTTTGTAGTTCTGTGCCCACCAAGTCCAGCTTTTTTCATTTTGCCAAAAATCTCTTCTAAAGATTGCTGACGAATTGTTTGCTCCGTTTTCGAAGTTATTTCAAGGTTTTGTTGCTCATTTTTTTTTAAGAAGCCATTTTCCATTAAATCATTAATAAAATCCCCCATTCCATATTCAGATGTAGTGAGATTATGTTGCCGATCTAATTCCGTTAACCAACTCAATGCTTCATTAGCATCTGCAGCGGTATATTGAAGCAACTCCATAAAAATTTTCGACAATTTATCGTAGGTGGAACCTTCAGACGGTGGAATTAATTGGGAGAATCGTAAGCCAAGCATTTTATGGAATAATCAATGAAAACATAAAGGTAAGTGATTAGTTTTGCAAAAGTGATAATTTTAACCTGATTTATACCCAGATTTTCGTCTGAATTTAAATTTTTAGGTATCGACTTACTGATTTTAAATCAAATCGAAGTAGGTCTGAGTTTAACATTTTATTTATATTTTATCTTATTATCTAAAAATTATTTTACTTTTGAAAGTAATATTCAAACTTGATAGTTAAGTAGTACTTTTACGTAGTTCTTCAATCAAGTAAAATGAATAGAATTATTAGTAGCAATAAAATTATGGCAAATCAAATTTACAAATTACCTTTCATGAAAAAATTATTAGTGTGTATGTTTTTTCTCATTTCAAACCAATTTCTATTTGCTCAGGCGGATTTATCTCTTACCATTATTGATTTTTTAAATTGGAATCCTTCTATTATAAATCAGTCAAATATTTCTTATACGACTTTGAATCATAGGGAGAAATCAAAGAATTTTCAATTGATAAGTAACGTGGATACCAATGCAAAAATTCTTTATTCGCCTGATGGGATGGACAATTTTGGACCTTACATTGATTCATCAAGTCAGTTTAATTTATTTAATTTTTCACATTGGCAATACATCGATATCTTGGCTTGGTTTGGAGGTAGTGCCGGAACTCCGATTCTTATCCCTTCAAAAGCGTGGGTTGATGCAGCACATAAAAATGGGGTGAAAGTGATCGGTACAATCTTTTTTGCTCCTGCTGTTTATGGCGGAACTCAAGCTGCTGTTCAAAGCTTCTTGCAAAAGGACATAAATGGAAATTATATTGCTTCTTCTCAATTAATGGCAATAGCTAATTATTATAATTTCGATGGCTGGATTTTTAATTGTGAAACACAAGTGAATTCGACAACTGGTGCAGATTTTTCTAGTTTTATAAATCAGTTTGACAGCAGTTATAATGGAGAAGTAATTTGGTATGATGCTATGTTGCAAAACGGTTCAATTAGTTATCAAAATAAATTGAACGCAAATAATGCTTATTTCTTTCAACATTCTACGGGCTTATTCACGAATTATAGTTGGAGCCAAGCAACGACTGTTGCCAGCTCGAATACGTATGCCTTAAGTTTAGCGCGTAGTCCCTTTGATGTTTATACTGGCGCTGATATGTGGCCCAATAGAACAGCGCAACCTGCATTCTCTAATTATACTTGGATTGATAAAATATTTCCAAGTGGTGTTGCCAAAACATCAATAGCACTTTTTGCTACAAATTTTACGTTTAACTATGGTGGTTTTTCTACTTTTAACAATGATCCGGCTGACTATGCTAGCTTTTATGCAACGGAAAGAAAAATATTTTCTGGCAATGATGAAAATCCATTTTTAATTGATTTGGCATGGAAAGGTATTGGGAATTACATTGCTGCTAGAACTACAATTACAACATTACCATTTTCAACAGATTTCAATACGGGTCATGGTCTTAATTATTATTCAAATGGCATAGTTTTAAGTTCAGGTACTTGGCACAATATGTCACATCAATCAATTCTTCCAACATGGACTTTCTATAATTCGAGTGTAAATATGGATTATGATTTTAATGATGCTTATAATGGTGGATCTTCGATTGCATTATCTTCTACATCATTAGGCGGTTCGTATAATATCCCACTATATTCTACCGACATTGTAACTCAATTAAATAGTTTAGTAGGAGGGATTGCATTTAAATCTTCTTCTGCAACTATAGATTCAATTGGTGTACAATTACAATCAAAAAATTCAACATTCAAAAATATTTATATTCATCCTACTTCAAATGGTTCATGGGAAAATTTACAAAGCCTTCCTACTGTAATTAATAGTGGTGATACAATTGTTGCTTTAAATCTTTTGTTAAAATCATCCGGACCATTCACTATTAATATTGGAAAATTTGAAGTGAAGACGATTACAACTGGAACAGAAGAGCTAATTAATTCTTCATCTGACATTATTCAAGTATTTCCTAATCCTTCTTTTGGAGAGGTGCAATTTTTTAATTCTAGCAAATCAATAGGTGAGTTATCGATTTTTGATTTAAGAGGAGTTAAAGTAAAATTTGAACCATTGTTGGCGGATGAGATTAAAAAAATAAAATTTAAAGAAAATGCAGTATATATATATGAATTTAAAACTAAATCAGGATTCAAATCAGGAAAAATTATTGTAAAATAGCATATTTCGCAACGTTTCATAAAAAAGAAAAGTAGTTTTATTAATAATTATATTGTAAATACTTATGATTGAAAAAGAACAGAATTTGCCTTATTATTTAAAATACTCGCAAATTTTAATTGGATTAGTAGCAACTATTTATGCTTTGTATATTGCTCAAGATATTATTTTACCAATTATATATTCCTTTGTATTTGCCATCTTATTAAACCCGATCGTTCATTTTTTAGTAGTGCGAAAAATAAATAGAGTAGTGGCAATTTTTATGGCCTTATTTTGCGCATTGATATTATTTGTTGGTTTATTCTATTTCATAGGGTCGCAAGCAAGTTTGTTTAGTGACGCTTTACCTCAATTGAAAGTTAAATTTAACATAATGATTAATGATATCATTGAATGGGTATCGCAAAATTTTAATGTGAGTAAATATAAAATTAAATTATGGTTAATTAAAATGGAAAATGAAGGATTAAATTCTAGTTCTTCTATGATTGGTCAAACATTATCAACACTTAGCGGTGTTTTCATTATTGCTTTTCTAATTCCTGTTTACACATTTATGATACTTTATTACAAACCTTTATTACTAAATTTTATAAGCAAACTTTTTTCTAGAGAAAAACATGCTACAGTTGTTGATGTACTCGAACAATCAAAATCATTAATACAAAATTATTTATTGGGATTATTAATTGAAGCCGCTTTAGTAGCTTTTTTAAATTCTGTTGGTTTACTAATAATTGGTTTAGATTATGCCATTTTACTTGGAATAATAGGCGCTCTACTTAATATTATTCCATATATTGGTGGTTTAATCGCTATTGCATTGCCAATGATTTTGGCTTTTGCAACTAAATCACCATCAGACGCCTTTTTTGTTTTAATCGCTTATCTGCTTGTTCAATTTATTGATAATAATTTTATTGTTCCAAAAATAGTCGCATCGAAAGTGAAAATTAATGCTTTAGTTTCTATAATTGTTGTTATAATTGGTGGCACCATTTGGGGCGTTGCTGGTATGTTTCTCTCAATTCCATTAACAGCAATTTTAAAGGTAATATTCGACCGGGTTGAGCATTTAAAACCATTAGGTTATCTTTTGGGAGACGAATTACCTGATCCAAGAAAAAACAGTTTTAAGAAATTCTAAATCATTTATAAAAATTAGCGAAACACTTTTAATTTTGTAAATATTAATTTAATTTTGTAAAAAATATTTCATGAATTTTTTAGCACGAGTTCTATCTACTGCAGTTGCAATATTCTTAATCGCCACATTAATGCCTGGTGTTGAGGTTACCAGTATTGGTATGGCTATTTTGGTATCTTTTGTTTTAATCGTTATGAATGTATTTGTAAAACCCATATTGATTTTCTTGACTTTACCAATTACGGTGGTAACTCTCGGATTCTTTCTACTCGTAATTAATGCTTTAATAATCTTGATTACTTCACATATTTTACAAAGTGGATTTAAGGTGAATGGTTTTTGGGTTGCTATGCTGTTTAGCATTGTACTCGCTATGGCGACTTCACTAATAGATTACTTAAATGAACGATTTGAAAAGCCAAGGACTTAATTACCCTAACCGGTTGCAAATTCCATTATAAGAACAATATTGACATTGATCGTAATCTTCTGTTTGTTTAAATGGAATTGATGGATTAAATATTTCAGTAATTAATTTTCTTAGATTATTTTCAAAAGAAGAAATTATCTCGTTATCAATAGGGATTTTTTTTGTAAGATAATCTACTCCCTCTTTAATCTTTTTCAATTTAAATAACCCAGCCTTAACCCTTTTATCTTGGATAATATCTTTGGATAAATGAACATAAAATAAAAGTTGCAATGATGTTTTAAATGCAGGATCAATAAATAATTCTGTTATATTCTCTGGCAAATTTAATTTATCACTTCCAGTTTTATAATCTAATATGCGGATGAAATTATCCTTTTCATCAATTCTGTCAATAATTCCTTTAATAAAAACGTTTCCTACATTTTCTATTTGAATTGATTTCTGAATACGTTTTTCTAATCCTATGATGTTTAGTGGAAGATCTTCGAGATCTGTTTGCAATACTCTATAAAGTAAATCAAATAATACTCCTTGCATTAAGAAATCATTTCCAGATAATGGTGTTGACTTAAATTTTTTATGAATAGCATTTATTACGAATTCTTTTAAATTAATCAGCTTGCTTTGTATTATTTCATTGGTTAAAATTTCATGATGCTCATAAATTTTATGCATTGCTTCATGAAATATATTTCCAAAAACACTTGGATCTATCGAATCATGTATTTCTTGCTCTTTTAATTCGGCAATTTGATTAAAATAAAAACGTAGGGTACAAGCGATGTATTCATTAATAGACGATGCAGATAAACCACTAAATTCTTTTTCGGCAAAATCTTCTACAAATTTATTTTTTAAAATATTTATAATGGCATCTGACTTTTCAATTATAATTTCATTAGATGAATTACTAATTAGATTATTTTCAATCTGTAAATAATTGAATTTTATTTTTGTATTTGATTCTTTTAATTCATGATGTAATTGAAATAGAAAACGACTCCGTTCACCACCACCCATATCATTCATATCACTATTGTAAAAAAAATGAATGTGTTCAGCTCGTTGAAGAAGTCTATAAAAGTGATAGGAAGTTACGGCATCCTGCTCTTCTCGACAAGGCAATTGATAAGCCTTACGGAGAGAATAGGGGATAAGTGATTTAGGGGTACTATTTCCAGGTAGTGTGCCTTCGTTCATGGATGCAATGAAAACATATTCGTAATCTAATATTCTAGTTTCAAGAAATCCCATTACTTGAACGCCAACATTTTGTTCACTTCTAAATGGTATGCGTATTTTATCAATTACACCTAAATATAATTTCCACCACGATACTATTGATAGTTTATTGTAATACGGTCTCAATTGAATCCAAACTAATTTAGATTCTTTTTGTACTGATTCTCTTAACCCTTCTATTCCACTTAATTTCGATGAATCTAAGGCATCAAGAAATTCTGATATTATTTTTTCTTCTTCCAATACCGTAGAAGGTGTTTTTCTCAACAAAGCTGAAAAAGGAGAAATATTATTATCAATTGGTAAATTTTTACCTATAGACTCAAGTTGTAATTTATCTTCTTTTAACAACATCGGCTTTAATAGGGGATGTTCCAGCATCCATTTAGCTTGTTCAATAATGAACCAATCACCTTGTTGTTCGGTTAATTGCTTCCGAATACTTTTAATACTATGTAATAGTTGCAATAACGGATGATGCGTTAATGGAAAACCCATAGATGGATTTGCTGCTAATCCTAGTCGAGAACAATGATCTAAAAATGGAAAAAGTAAACTATCATCTGGTAAAACTACTACTGATCTTTTAAGAACTTCTTCGGATTTATCTTTCAATTTTTCATAGACACTTATTGCAAGTTCTCGAGTCATTGCCGATCTTCCTCCAATTCCACTTATGAATATATCTTTTGTAGAAGTTGTTAATAATGATTCAGTCCAAGGAATTTCTGCTTTGCTTAAAATTCCTTTTCTAAAAAAGCGACCCGCCTCTCGATATTTTTCTTCAATATACCAATTGTCAGCATCCTTAAATAAAACAACTTTGCCAATTGATTCTAAATATTTTATTATTGTTTCTTCAGATTTTGTAAATGCATAAAATCCTGCAAAAACTACTTTACTAAAATTATCAAAATAGGTATTGTTATTTATTGATTGTGCCGCAAGAGCCCACGACATTCCTTCATAAGAAATTTGTAATTCTAATAAATGTTTTTTATAAGCTGTATATAAATCGGGAAGCATCTCCCAATAACTTAAAAATTCATGACGTAATGGTGTAATGTTTTCAGCAGAAAATTGCGACCAAAATTCTTTAAAATGCACGAAGTCCGCCTCCTCAAGTGCAAAAATATTTTCAATACTTTTTACATCAATTACTTTTTGAAATAGTTGTTCGGCAGATACCATTTGTCGATCAATTTCATTAAAATCGTCAATTAATTGTTGCCCCCATGTTAAAAAAATTTCAAGATTATCACTTGGATATAACTTTTCATACACTTTAAAAAGTTCCATCAACAAAGTATTTTCATCCGCTACCGGCAAAGGACTTAATTGTAATAGTAGATCACGTATGGGTAATATTGTAGGCATCCAGGAAACTTTTTGAATGTCAGATGCTAATTCATCTCTGAATGCCATACACGCTCTTCTTGTGGGAAATATTACTAGTGTATCAGGAAGATGATATGTTTTAACTGCAAGAACAACGTTCGTTAGAAAAGTTTTTTGCACGAGTTTAAGTTTATTTAATTGAATCCGTACGAAAATAAGAAAGCCCCCGTATACACGGAGGCTTTCTTGAAATATTTTTTTATATTAATGCTTCACAACAAACTTCTTAACAACAATTTGATCGTTTTGTTGTATTCTTAAGAAATAAATACCATTATTTAAAGATGATATGTCAAGCGCTGATTGATTAAAGCCTTCTTGAGCAGTGAAATTTTGATTCATTACTGTTTTGCCAATCATATCAATAACGTTTGCTGTGATTGTAGCATTTTCCGTGATAAAGAAATTAAGATTTAATTTATCCGTTGCAGGATTTGGATAAACACTTAATTCATCGATTCCATTAATTTTAAGTGCATTTAATGAACCTTCGTCAGCTAACTGATTTGTAGTACGGAAAGTACTACCACTCGTATTAACAGTTAAATGGTAGCAGGAAGTAGCATTGTTTGCACCAGAATAACCATACACACGTAAATAATAAGTAGCAGCTGTTGTAGTATTTCGAATAATTTGTTCAGATGTTGTACCTCCATTCTGAGAAGTAGTAAGAGTTGTTCCAGATGAATTATATAATTTTAAATCATAATCAGCAGGAAGTTGATCTAAAATAACTTTGATGTTTGTTAATCCAGATGTTGTTACAAATTTGTAGTAATCATTATCTCCAGAAACTCCAATTAGCCCAGATATTGTAGTATTAACTGATATTAATGCACCAGCAGTTCTAGTTTGATTTGGCTCATAAATATCTGAACAACCAGTAGCAACTGTTGATGTAGTAAATAATCCAGATGCAGAGAATGCACTGGAACCAGCGCTACAAACTGTTTGTACTTGGAATTCATAATTAGAAGCAGAAGTTAATCCTGAAAGAGCTTTTGAAGTTGTTGTGCTGGTTGTTGAAGTCCATGAGGCCGCACCAACAATACGATATTGAATTGCATAAGAAACTGCTCCTGTTGCCGCAGACCATGAAATAGTTGCACTCGTTGTTGTTATCGCCGATGAAGATAATCCTGAAGCTACATTACATGTTGTGGAAACTGTTCCTGTAGTAAATGTGCCAGAACCAGAGAACGCACTTAAAGCAGAAGAACAAACAGTTTGTATTTGAAATTCATAATTAGAAGCAGACGTTAAACCAGATAATGCAATAGAAGTTGTAGTACTTGAAGTTGAAGTCCAAGTTGCAGCACCAATTATACGATATTGTACATTATAAGAACCAGCTCCTGAAGCAGCTCCCCATGAAATTGTTGCAGAAGAAGTAGTGATTGCTGATGAAGTCAATCCAACAGGAACTGCACATGTTCCACCCGTTACTGGAACGCATCCTTGAGACGTAAGAATACCAGGTCGTGAACTTGAAATTGCAGCCGACATACGTGATGATTGTCCTGAAGAAAACATATACATACAAGCATCATCAGTATAATCCATGTAATTCATAGACATGTCTCCAGTCCCATTTGAACAAGTAATATGTGGAAAAGTAGGACATCCGAAATTTGATGTTTGCTGAATAGGAGTATCAGAAACAAAATCATCTCCACAATTCGCATCACCCCATATATGACGAAGATTTAACCAATGTCCAATTTCATGTGTAGCAGTACGTCCTTTGTCATAAGGTACAGCAACATTTCCAACACGACCAAAAGCTGAATAAAGAATTACAACTCCATCCGTTGATGCAGCACCACCAGGAAACTGAGCATAACCTAATAATCCACCGCTAAGATTTCCTGACCATAAATTTAAATATTGAGTAGAATTCCAAGCATTGTCACCACCAGCAGTAGCAGAAGTAGCCGTCTTAATTCCGTCATTGCTTGAGAAAGATGTAGTGGAAGTTGATTTACGAACAATACCTGTTGTTGCTAATCCATTAGGATCTCTTTGTGCAAGACAAAATTGAATTTGACAATCAACTGCACGTCCTGCATATATCGAAGGAGTTAGTGATGCATCAGCGTTTAATTTACGAAAGTCTTCGTTTAAAACATCAATTTGAGATTGAACTTGTGCATCAGAAATATTTTGTGATGCAGTATTATATACAACATGAACAACAACGGGAATTACAATAACAGCAGTTGTTCTATTTTGTGCATTGCCAGCAATAATTTGCTGTGATTTATTTTCAATTTGTTGCATTCTAGCTGCTAACGTTGGATCAGATTGCAACTGCATCTGTAAATGTTGCATTGTAGCACAACTTCTTTGTGATTGCGCCCACGTGTTAGTAAACATTCCTAGCACAAGTGCCAGCGCCGCGATGTAATTTTTCTTCATTTAATTTATTTGTTTTAGATGTATTTTTTAATTTAAGAATAAGGCCACCAATGAAATAATGGTATCCTAATGCTCTAAGTTAGTACTTTTTTATCATGCCATGCAAAGGTTATTTCAATTGATTTTTTACTTTTAAACAATTAAGGAAACTATATTAGTAGAATACATTTCCTGCCCTTTCGTGGCTTAGAAAGATGCAATTGTTAAAAATACATGAATTGTTGAAAGAAATGAGTTAATTACACGTATTACTTACGTAATTGAAAGGCTTAATAGGGAATAAGCCTTTTTATCATTAATCAGTAAACTTATATCCAACTCCTCTTACTGAATGAAAGTGCTTTGGATTTCCAGGATCTATTTCGAAATATTTACGAAAAGTAACGATAAAATTATCAATAGTTCGAGTTGAAGGATAGATATCATAACCCCAAACTGTTTCGAGAATGTGCTCTCGTGAAACTACTTCGTTTTTCCGCTCTATAAGTAATTTTAGTAAAGCATTTTCTTTTTTCGTGAGATTTATCTTTTGTTCATCAGGATTTATCACATTCATTTCTGAAAAATTGATTTGATAATTATCAAAAGTATAGGCATTTATTGAAGGAATTCTTGTTTCCGATCCTCGTTGTGTTCGCTTCAGTAGATTTTGAACTCTAAGCAATAATTCTTCTAAATTAAAAGGCTTTGTAAGGTAATCATCCGCTCCCTTGCGTAATCCAGCTATCCGATCGGCGGAAGAGTTTTTAGCAGTCAAAAATAATACTGGTACTTCTAAATTTTCAAGACGAATAGCTTCGCATACCGTAAATCCATCCATTTCAGGAAGCATCACATCCAAAACTACTAAGTCGAATCGCTCTTGTTTGAAAATCTTTAATGCTTTTTTCCCATCCGCAGCAAACTGAACTTTATAGCCTTCTAATTCTAGATTTAACTTAATCGTATCTGCTAAACTTTGCTCATCTTCAACTAATAATATTCGGATATTGCTCATAATTTTTATTCTGATCGTACAAATTTACTATACTTGTAATGCTAGAATACGAATATTTTGTGAACTACATAGCGTAGAACCAAGAATTTTACACTGAAATGATGCGAATGAGAGAATGGAAGAAATATGAGAGGTTAGGTTGGACGGTATTAATTGGATTATTATTTATTGCAGTTTATGGTTATACTTTTAATTCTGGTGACCAAGAGGAGCATTTGCCTTATGTTTATAAATTACTACATCATGAGTTATATCAGCATGATTATATTGTCCCCTTTCAAGTAACTAATTTTACGGTTCGTTTTTATTTTGCATGGCTACTGTATGGATTCGGTTATTTTTTGCCCATGCCACTTACAGTGATAACATTTTATTTTATTTGTTTAGGAACCATGATCTATTTTACGGGGAGAATTGCGGAAGAAGGTAGTGGCTGGAAAAACGCATTCATTATTGGGCCACTTATAATTTTTCTATTGCTAAATTCATTTACAATAAGTGCAAATTCCATTTTTGATAATCAACTTACTTGTAGTTGTTTCGCAAGTGCTCTTAGTATTACTGCTATTTTTATGTGTATGAAAAATCGCTATTACCTAGCTTCCGCAGTGGCTGGAATTGCCTCGTTATTTCAAGTTTTAATTGGATTACATGTGGCAATTCTTTTGATGTTGATAATAGCGTTGAGTATGAATGATCAGAAGTATAAAAAAGTTTTTTTTAGTTTTCTAACCTACCTGATTTTCTCATCAGCAATGTTAGTTCCAATTATACTGCGACAATTTGCTGGAATACCTATTGCAGATGTTAAATTATATAACGATATCTTATTTAAGTTCCGAAATGCGCATCACTATCTGCCTTCTTATTTCCCATTAAAGGATTATTTGAAAACAATATTTTGCTGGATTTTGATATTACTATTTTCATTAATTTGTAAAACAAAATGGAATAAAATGGTAGTCTCATTAATGCTATTTGTTACCATTGGTTGTTTATTCTATTGGGTTGGATTTGAGAAATTAAACTTCACATCATTAGGGAAATTGCAATGGTTTAAAACTACTGGTTGGATTACCTTACTAGGAATAATTCCCATAACAAAATACCTTAGTAAAGTTATATGGTTTAACCGTTTGTCAGATAAAATTATTTCTGCTCTTAGAATTACTATTTGGCCAGTTTCAATACTTTTATTTGTTGCGCTTTCGAATTCCTCGTTTATACCAATTGAAAAGTTACAAATAAGGTATCAAATGGGAAATTATCTTAAATCCGATTTAAGCAAAATGCATTTTTGGATTGCAACAAATACTCCGAAAGATTGTGTTATTTTGCCATTACCTGATGATGATAGTTTTTTATGCGAAGCCCAGCGGAGTATTCCTGTTGGATACAAAGCAATTATTCATGAGCCCTTTTTCTTACTTCCTTGGTATAAAAATTTTTATTCGATTTATGGTGTTGGGCTTTTACCGGGTAATATAAATCAGCATGTTATTGAACGAACAAAGTTGCTTTATCCGAACCGCCCAGATTCCGTAATCGTTTGTCCAATTAATATAAATTTTAGAATTTGGGATATCAGCCTTACCTCTAGAAATATGATTCAAGACAAAATCATAATTCATCAAGAAGGAATATACCTGTTGTGCAAATTCTATAAAAGTGGGCAGTGATTTCAAGTATCTTGAAATTATGCTTGATTTCCTTTGACAAGGATACGCTTTCTTTGTAAATTTGTGACATAATATTGATAACGCCAAAGTCTGTATGAGTTTCCGTTTATTCTTAAGGGTGGTTTGCTATAGCCTCCTTCTTCAGACTATATTTCTTCCATTGCAAGCTCAAAATCGTAAATGTGAAACTATTGGTCTGCAAAAGTGGATGACCGATTCAAATCTAAAATTGAAAACGCACTATCAGGAAATTGATTCATTAATACAGCAATCTTTAAATTCTCAAAAAAGCACTTCCATAGTAACCCCCGTTCTAATAATTCCTGTTATTGTTCATGTGCTTTATCACAACATCGCAGAGAATATTTCTAATGAACAAATAAAATCTCAAATTGATGTACTCAACGAAGATTATACTGCAATTAATTCAACAATTATTGATGTTCCTTCCGTTTGGCAAAATTTAATTAACGATAGTAAAATTCGTTTTCAACTAGCAAAACAAGATCCTCTTGGAAATTTCTCTGATGGAATTACAAGAACATTAACGAGTAAAGTGGAATTTGCATACAATGATACTTCTATATTTTTTGATTCCGCAGGTGGTAAAAATGCTTGGCCTGACAGTTCCTATTTGAATATTTGGGTTTGTTCACTTAAAGATAATGTTTTAGGATTTGCTGCATTACCTGGTACGTCGCCCTTTCGTGATGGGATTGTAATTATTAATAGCGCATTCGGACGCATAGGGCTTTTGAAAAAACCTTACAACTTAGGTCGTACAACAACACATGAAATTGGACATTGGTTAAGCATGCGACATATCTGGGGTGATGATAATGGTGCTTGTAATCCTGATCCCGCTCAAGGTGATGGAATCGCAGATACTCCTGATCAAGGTGATTCGCATTTTCGTTGTCCTGGATTTCCCTCCCTAGATAATTGTTCAACCGTCAGTCCAGGTGTGATGTATATGAATTATATGGATTATACAGATGATAAGTGTATGATGTTTTTCACTGTCGATCAAACGAAAAAAATGTATACTACATTAGATGTTGCACGAAGCTCCATTAAAAATTCTAATGGAAAAATTTCTTTAAATTCCATTAATAAAGAGCTTTCAATTGATAGTATACTTTCTCCTGTTACGCTAGCTGGAAATCGTTGCTTTATTCCTATAATTCGATTGGCAAATGAAGGCAATATTCCATTAAGTAATATTCCTGTTAGGTATAGTATCAATTCAGGAATTGAAAAAACATATACTTGTTTAGATACCATTGCTCCTCATTCCAATTTAACAATTCAATTGCCATCTATCTCTGGAATTTTTGGTGAAAATTTATTTGAAGTACGAATAGCTATTACAGATAGTAATAGCGTGAATAATTATGCAAGTTCGAGCTTTAAATTAAACTCAACATCAATTGCTAATTGTGAAAACAGTGGAATCGAGATTTTCCCTAATCCACTTATTGGAGGTAATAGTATAAATGTTAAAACTAAATTTTCTGAAAGTCAAAAATCTTCATTAAGGTTATTTAATTCCGTAGGACAGTTGATTTTCGAGAAGGTTCAAAACATTAATCCGGGTGATACGTTTACAATATCATTAATTGGAATGAGTGCTGGAGTTTATATTTTTCAGTTTGATGGAAACGTGAATACTGAATCCGTCAAATTTATTTATTTACCACAGTGATATTATTAATTACAAATTTTATAAAAAATGAATCATACAGCAATTGACACAATTATAAAATCATCAAATATAAATTTAAGAAATATTGCAGCTAAAATTATTGAAGGTGTAAGAATCACTGATGCGGATGCACTTTGGCTTTATGAAAATGGTGAGATATCATCATTAGGAGTTCTTGCAAATTATGTACGTGAAAAGAAAAATGGTCAGTACACTTATTTTAATCGTAATTTTCATATTGAGCCTACTAACATTTGTGTTTTTGCTTGTAAATTTTGCGCTTATTCACGTGAGTATAAAAAGCGGGAAGATGGTTGGGAGCTTGACATTGAACAGATGGTAAATCGAGTGAAGGAATATGATGGCAAAGCCATTACTGAAGTTCATATTGTTGGAGGTGTTCATCCGAAAATGGATGTTCATTTTTTCGCTCAATTATTAAAACGAATAAAAGATCATCGTCCTGATTTGCACATAAAAGCGTTTACCTCTGTGGAATTAGATTATATGTTTCGCAAAGGTAAAATGAGTATCAAAGAAGGTTTGCAATATCTTAAAGAGAATGGTTTAGATTCAATCCCTGGCGGGGGCGCAGAAATTTTTGATGAAAAAGTGCGTTTGGAAATTGCGGGTGATAAATGTGATTCTAATCGCTGGTTAGAGATTCATGAAACAGCCCATCAATTTGGAATCCGAAGTAATGCAACGATGCTTTATGGACACATAGAAACATATTCTCATCGAGTGGATCACATGCGAAGGTTACGTGATTTGCAAGATCGTACACAAGGATTTCAAACATTTATTCCATTGAAATTTCGCAATGGTGATAACGATATGAGTTATGTGCCTGAAGTAAATTTAATAGAAGACTTAAAAACGTATGCAATTGGTCGCATTTATCTCGATAATTTTGGCCATGTTAAAGCATATTGGCCAATGATTGGAAGATCAACGGCACAACTAACGCAATCATTTGGTGTTGATGATTTAGATGGAACCATCGATGACAGTACGAAAATTTATTCAATGGCTGGTTCTGAAGAACAAGTGCCAGTTTTATCTACTGATCAGTTAGTCGACTTAATAAAAGATTCGGGGAGAATTCCTATTGAACGCGATACACTTTACAATACTGTAAAAGTATACGATGAATCTCTTGTTTAAATAAAATTATTTCATTGCTCTTCGCAGCAAATATATTGCAACAAAGGAAAAGAAAATATTAGGAATCCAAACAGCAAGCATTGGAGGTACATCACCATTTGTAGAAAATGTGGTACTTATTTGCATGAACATAATGTACGTAAAACTAATAAGCAAGCCAATTCCAATTTGAACACCAATTCCTCCTCTTACTTTTCTGCTGGAAAGTGAAACTCCTATGATAGTTAAGATAAATGTTGCGAATGGAAAAGATGTTCGTTTGTATTTCTCAATGAGATAAAATGGAAGTTCTTCAGAACCTCGAATTCGTTCTTGTTCTATAAATCCATCTAATTTTGAAGCGTCCATCGTTTCAATATAATCAACTCTTCGATTAAATTCGTTTGGATAAAATGCAAATGTGGTATCCATTCGAAAACCACTTTTCATCCTTTCTGTTTCGCCATTTATTTGGCGAACAAAATAATTTTCTAGTATCCAATTACTTTTAATACTATCCCATAATATTCGTTCTGATAATAGTTTGTAAGTTAACTTTCCTTTATCGAATTTTTCAAATGAAAACTGATATCCTATCTTGTCAATATTATTGTAACTTTCGAAATAAATAAAATTACCCGGACTAATCTGTCGATGTACATTTTTATTTCTGTAAACAAATGGATTTTTAATATACCGTGATTCAAATGCTAATCGTGTAGCATTCGAGTGTGGAATGATATATGTGTTTAATCCTAACGATATAACTGCTAAAACCCCAGCGGAAAACATATAGGGCATAAGTAATCTGCGAAAGCTTACCCCACTTGCAAGTATCGCTATTATTTCAGTATTGTTTGCTAGTTTAGAAGTGAAAAATATTACTGCAATAAACACAAAGAGCGGACTAAAAAGATTTCCGAAATATGGAATAAAATTCATGTAATAATCGAAAATAATTGCCTTCATTGGAGCTTGTCGCTCGAGAAAGTCATCGATCTTTTCGGAAATATCAAATACAATTGCTATAGCAATAATTAATCCCAGAGCAAAGAAAAAGGTGCCTAAGAACTTCTTAATGATATAACGATCTAATATTTTAATCTTCATTATTTTTATTTTGCAATGCTACAATTTATAATCTATTACTAACTCTTTTCACCATCTCCGATTTCCATAATGAGAATGTTCCAGCAAGAATATGTTTTCTTGCTTCTTTTACCAACCAAAGATAAAAACCTAAATTATGCAACGTTGCAATTTGTGCTGCAAGAATTTCTTTTGAAATTAATAAGTGGCGTAAGTATGCTTTATTGTATGCTGTATCTACATAACAAGTTCCATCCGCTTCAATAGGAGAGAAATCTGCCTTCCATTTTTCATTGCGGATATTGATGATACCATCTTTTGTAAAAAGCATACCATTGCGTGCATTACGTGTTGGCATCACACAATCGAACATATCTACGCCAAGTGCAATTCCCTCTAAAATATTTGCAGGAGTTCCAACACCCATCAGATAACGTGGCTTATTTTTCGGTAAAATATCCGTCATCTGATCAGTGATTTCATACATCATTTCTGCTGGTTCACCAACGGATAATCCTCCAATAGCATTTCCTTCGCGATCCATTGATGCAATAAATTCTGCACTCTGCTTACGCAAATCCTTATAGGTACTTCCTTGAACAATCGGAAATAAAGTTTGTGAATGGCCGTAGAGGGGTGGATGATTATCAAAATGAGTACAGCACCGTTTCAACCAACGATGTGTTAACTCCATTGATTTTTTTGCCAAATCGTACTCGCAAGGGTAGGGGGTACATTCATCAAATGCCATGATGATATCACCACCAATACTTCGTTGTGTATCTATTGCTATTTCTGGCGAGAGAAAATGTTTTGATCCATCAATATGCGAAGTAAAATGGACTCCTTCTTCTTTAATTTTTCGAATATCACTCAAAGAAAAAACTTGGTATCCACCGCTATCAGTAAGGATCGGTTTATCCCAACCAATAAATTTATGTAAGCCTCCAGATTTTTCTAGAATAGTAGTTCCCGGACGTAAATACAAATGATACGTATTGCCTAAAATAATTTGAGCACCTACGTCATTCGCTAGTTCACGCTGATGAACACTCTTCACGGTTCCTGCAGTACCAACCGGCATGAAAATGGGTGTTTCAATTTTACCGTGATCAGTTTCAAGATAACCAGCTCTCGCTTTACTTGCAGTATCGGTTTGTTGTAATGTAAATTTCAATGATTATAAATGTTGTAAGCTGTTATGCTTGTTGATTTTTTAATTCAATTAATTATTTTCGGTAATCGTATTTTCTGTTGTTATGAGATCCCGAATTACTACGGATGCACATACAGCTCCAAAGGTAGCAGGTAGGTAAGATATTGTACCATAAGCCGATTTTTTATATCGTGTTCCATCAGTCATAAGGAGTGATTCTTTGATTACTTCTTCGTACGAAAAAACTGCTTTTATTCCATTACGGATGTCATGATTTTTTAATCTTTTTCGAACACATTGAGCAAGTCTGCATTCATGTGTTTCGCTAATATCAACAACTTTAATTTTTGTTGGATCCAATTTACCACCAGCTCCCATCGAGCTAACAATTTTTAGTCCTTTACGATAGGCTGCAACTAACGTTGTAATTTTTGGTGTTACTGAATCGATTGCTTCAACTACGTAATCATAAGGAAAGCTCAACAAATTATTCACCTCTGCGGGATTGATAAATTCCTTGATGACATTCAGCTTTAAATCGGGATTAATATCAAGTAATCGTTCCTTCATGATATCTGTTTTGTAGAGACCTTCTGTTGATTTCAAAGCAGGAAGTTGCCGATTTCTGTTACTTGCCTCCACTTGATCACCATCAACGATTGTCAAAGTTCCAATTCCTGCACGGCATAAAAATTCAGCTGCAAATGAGCCAACCCCACCTTGGCCAATCACGATTACATGTGCGTTTTCGAGAGTAGTAAGCTGGTTTTCATTGATTAATAATGCAGTTCTGGAAAGCCAGGAACGATCAGACATAATGGAATAACTTTAAAAATTGGTGGTGAAGCTGCGATTTCAATGAAATTTCTGTGGTATTTCTCAAAACTGCAGCGCGTGCAAAGATAGCATTGATAGAGACTTCAGAGGCATCTGTTTCCAGGAAAAATTTCCCATCTGGAATAGATGGTAAAACCGTTTTGGCCATCGAATCGTCATGTAAAATTGCATTACCAAAAGAAAAATAAAATCCTTCTTCGAGTAGTTGTTTGGCTACTGATATTTTTACATTAAAGCCATGTAATATCCATGGTTGTTTCGGCTTTAATTTTTTATGTAAGATTCGGATATCGTCATAAGCCTTTACACAATGAATGATGAGCGGCTTTTTAATTTCTTCAGAGAGGCGCACCATGTCTTCGAAAATTGAAATTTGCAGCTCTAATTGTGTTTCACTTAATCGGTCTAGTCCACATTCGCCAATGGCTAAAACATTTTTCTTTTTTGCATGAAATTGAATAATTCGAATATCTTCTTGAGATGAATCCACACGAATAAATCGTGGATGAATTCCAATAGAAAAATTATTTATAGATTCCAGATCATTTGCAATGGAATCTGTATCTAATAAATTAAAAATGCTGATGCAATCTTCGGATACTTTTGTTTGGTGCGTATGGATATCAGTAAACATTATTTTTTGGCAGATTGTTCTTCTTCAAATCTACGAATAAATAATTCGGGACGAAAAAGACTTTTCAAAGTCCAATCTTTTTTTATCTCGGTAATTTCCTTCGCAGATAATTTCCAATTGATAGCATTGTTTTCTCTTAATCGCTGTGTTAGGTCGTATAGCATAATGGATGCTGCAACAGAAACATTAAAACTTTCTGAAAAACCTTGCATAGGAATGATAGCAAATTCATCTGCTTCTCGCATCAATAATTGTGAGATGCCATCTCGTTCTTGACCGAAAAATAATGCGATGGGTTTTGAAATATCTAATTCATGCACAGCTTTATCAAAAATATGTGGCGTTGTTGCAACAATGCGATAACCTTTTTTTCGTAATGATTGAATGCAGTTTAATGTATTATTTTCTGTATCGCTATATTTATTTATGGATAACCATTTATAAGCTCCGTTAGTAACATTTTTTGCTGGCTTAATATAGGATCCATTTTCGATTACATGTATATCTTGAATCCCGAAACATTCACAGCTTCGCATTACTGCACTTGTATTATGTCCGTCGGTGGAATTTTCCATCGCGACCGTAATATGTCGTGTTCGATTTGCTAATACAGTATTGAATCTTTCTTTTCTTTTATCAGAAATAAAACTCAACAAGTATTCAAGAAGTTCAGGAGTAAAAATTTGATGGTTTATATTCATTTGGCAAATATCGCTTATGACTTTCGCAATTCATAAACTATATTCTTACCTCATTTGCATTATTGGAATAAGATAACGTTCTTTGTATTATGCAATAAACATAATTTAGTTTACGTAATGGATAAAATTGAAAATCCCTTTCCGGTAATCGCTTATCACAGCCCCGAATATTTCTGTAATCGGCAAAGTGAAACGGATCAAATCCTCGAAGGAATAAAAAATGGTCGAAATACTACAGTTACCGCTCTTCGGAGGATGGGTAAAACTGGCCTGATTCAGCATGTTTTTCAGCAGCTAAAAAGCAAGAAAGGAGTACGTTGTTTTTATCTCGATTTATACCCAACAACTTCACAGGCTGATTTGGTAAAATTACTGGCTAAAAGTACACTGGGAAAACTTGATTCCAATCAGATAAAACTGATGCGTGAACTGGCGAATTTCTTCACGCATTTACGTCCTATGATTCAGTATGATCAAATGTCGGGAGCACCTTCTGTGGAATTTACTTTAGATGCAAATGTTCAAGCAGAACATAGCTTGGAGCAAATTTTCGCTTATTTAGAGAAGCAGCCGGGTCAGATTGTTTTAGCCTTCGATGAATTTCAACAAATTTTGGAGTATTCGGAGAAGAATACAGAAGCATTGTTACAAACATTTGTACAAAAAGCGAAGAATATCCGTTTTATCTTTGTAGATAGTCAGAATTCTATGATGCAAGCCATGTTTCGAAATCAGTCCCGACCATTTTATCAATCGACAGATATGTTGAATTTAGTTGCTATAGAACACGATATTTATCGTAAATTTATCATAGAAAAATTTGCCGAAGGAAAACGGAAAATTTCGGATGCAATCGCAGATCGAATATTAGATTGGTGTCGTCACCATACGTATTATGTACAGTTGTTATGCAATCGTTTATACACAAAGGGAATTCGCCAACCAGACGAATGGTATGTGGAACGCCTGATGGCTGAACTTTTGGATGAGAACTCTTCAGTATATTACAATTATCGGAAACTCTTAACACAAAACCAATGGTTGTTGATGAAAGCAATAGCCAAAGAGAATGGAGCTAGACAAGTATTGGGCGGAGAGTTTATTCGAAAGAACGAATTAGGAAGCACGAGTTCTGTTCAGACGGCTTTGGCAGCCTTGTTGGATAAGGAAATGATATTTGATGAAGAAGGAAGATTTTATGTATATGATGTATTGTTATCTCGTTGGTTGGAGCAACATTAGAATTTTCAAGTTATTAGTAAAAACAGCGAAACGAGATTAACACTTAAACGTTAATAAAAGTAGTAAATTATTCAATCTCAAGAGAAATAAACCTATATTCTTGTACTATGGAAACTTCACTCAACGAACCAGAAATAAAGGCATTGATAAGCCTTTTAGATGATACTGATAAAGATGTATATTTTCATATTGAAGAGCGTTTAATTGGCTTAGGACGCGAAGTAATTCCTATTTTAGAAGATGCGTGGTCGAATGCTTTTGATGCTGTGATGCAAAATCGAATTGAGTTTATCGTTCATAAAATTCAATATGATACTTTATTAGAAGATATTAAAATATGGATTCATGCTAGTGAACATGATTTATTGCGAGGAGCAATTTTAGTGGCGAAGTATCAGTATCCTGATTTAAACGAAGAGAAAATCTTTCAAACTATTGCGCAAATAAAGAAAGACATTTGGTTAGAGATAAATGAAAATCTTACAGCTCTTGAAATTGTAAATATTGTAAATACCATTTTATTCAGTCAATATAATTTTGCTGGAAACACTTCTAATTATCATGCTCCACAAAATTCATATATTAATTGTGTAGTAGAAAGTAAGAAGGGTAATCCTTTAGCTTTAGGAATTATATATCAAGTAATAACGAATCAATTAAATTTACCAATTTACGGAGTTAATCTTCCTGAACATTTTATTCTTGCCTATTTAGGTACTTCAGAGGAAGAAAATCCTGATAAGAATAAGGTGATATTTTATATTAATCCATTTAGTAAAGGTTCTGTATTCGGGGAGTCAGACATCGATCAATTTATTAAAAAGCTAAATTTAGAACCTCAAGACAGCTATTACAATCCTTGTGAAAATAAAGATATGATTCAACGCATGGTGCGTAATTTAACCTTGTCGTATCAAAAACTAGGCGATACAGAAAAAGTGGATGAGCTAGCAAAAATGCTGGAACTTTTTAATGTTGTAGCTTAATTCTCTCGTTACTTTTTAATTCAACACACTTAGTAAATGTAAAACAATATGCTGTGAAGCATGTCCATTACCATATAAATTCACATTAAAATCTGGATGCGCATTTAACATTGTGTGAGTTGATGTAATAATGTTTTCTTTATCGAATCCTGCTAGCATATTAAATCCTTCTTCAACTAATTCTACCCATTCTGTTTCTTCTCGCAATGTGACGCAACATTTTTTGAAGAAGAATGCTTCTTTTTGCAAACCACCAGAATCAGTAATTACTAATTCGCTATTTTTTATCAAGGAGATCATATCAAAATAGCCAACAGGATCAATTAAAACAGCATTACATTTAATTTTTTTTTGCTCTATTATTTTTCGTGTGCGAGGATGAATTGGAATTACTAAATCCAATTCTTGATTCAACGTATTTATCGCCTCGAAAATTGATTCCAATCGTTGAAGGTCATCCGTATTCTCCGCACGATGAATGGTACAGAGAATATATTTTTTCAATCCGAGTTTAGAAAGGATCGTTGATTTTTCATCTGCAATTTTATTATAATAAATCGCAGAATCTTGCATCACATCACCAGAAAAAATTACATCACAATCATGATTTCTGAACCCTTCATTATCTAAATTTTTAATGGCTGTTGTGGTAGGGCAGAAGAGATATTTAGAAATACGATCCGTTAAAATTCGATTTATTTCTTCTGGCATTTGCAAATTAAAACTTCGCAAACCTGCTTCAATATGTGCAATCGGAATTTGCAATTTAACTGCGGCTAATGCTCCAGCTAAAGTAGAATTCGTATCACCATAAACGAGAACTAGATCTGGTTTATGCTCCATAAAAACAGGTTCTAATCCAGCTATCATGTTTGCCGTCATCATGCCATGTGTTTGTCCGGCGATACCTAAATTAATTTTAGGTTCAGGAATATCCATTTCGTTAAAAAAAACCTCTGACATGTTCTCATCAAAATGTTGACCAGTATGAATAATCAACTCTTCAAGAGAAGTATGTTTAGCAATTTCACGACTTACCGAAGCCGCTTTTATGAACTGCGGACGAGCACCGATGATGGTTAATATTTTCATAAAGGATTACAGATTTTCCTCTGGTAGCTGACAAATGTCTTGAATTTAATTTAAACGACGAAGCCTGTCGGTTATTACAGGCTTCGTCGTTTAACTATTTATTTTCGAATATTATTTAGCATAATTTACGGCTCTCGTTTCTCTAATAACGGTCACCTTTACTTGACCAGGATACGTCATTTCCGTTTGGATTTTTGTTGCGATATCAAATGATAATTGTTCTGTTTGTGCATCATCTAATTTTGCACTTTCAACAATTACACGTAACTCTCGTCCAGCTTGAATTGCGAAAGCTTTCTCAACACCTTTATACGATTGGGCAAGATTCTCCATCTCTTTCAAACGCTTCATATATTGCTCAACAATTTCACGACGAGCACCAGGACGAGCACCACTAATCGCATCACAAACTTGAACGATAGGAGAGATAATACTTGTCATTTCTATCTCATCATGATGGGCTCCAATTGCATTACAGATTTCAATATTTTCCTTGTTACGTTCTGCCATTTTCATTCCTGCAATTGCGTGAGGAAGTTCAGTATCTTCTTCAGTAACTTTTCCAATATCGTGTAATAAACCGGCACGTTTTGCGAGCTTTACATTTAAACCAAGTTCAGCAGCCATCAAAGCACAAAGGTTGGCTACTTCGCGTGAATGTTGTAGTAAATTTTGTCCGTAAGAAGAGCGGTATTTCATTCTACCCACCATGCGAATTAATTCTGGAGCTAGTCCGTGAATTCCTAAATCGATAGCTGTACGTTTTCCTGTCTCAATAATTTCTTCATCAAGTTGGCGACGAACTTTTGTAACTACTTCTTCAATACGAGCGGGGTGAATACGACCATCGGAAACCAATTGGTGTAATGCAAGTCGAGCTAACTCTCTACGAACTGGATCGAAGCCAGAAAGAATAATTGCTTCTGGAGTATCATCAACAATAATTTCAATTCCTGTTGCAGCTTCAAGTGCACGAATATTTCTTCCTTCACGTCCAATGATACGGCCTTTTACTTCATCATTATCAATATGAAAAACAGTAACAGCATTTTCAACTGCGTGCTCTGTTGCAACACGTTGAATTGTTTGAATAACGATTTTCTTTGCTTCTTTATTTGCTGTAAGTTTAGCTTCGTCCATCGTTTCCTTAATGAATTGCATTGCTTCTGTTTTGGCTTCCGCCTTTAAAGCTTCCACTAATTGTTTACGCGCATCCTCAACACTTAAACCTGCAATTTTTTCGAGTGCTTGAACTTGGCGTTGATGAGCTTTTTCAAGTTCTTCTTTGCGACGATCAACCACTTCCATTTGAGTAGTTAAATTTTGTTGAATTGTTTCAACTTGCGTTTGCTTTAATTTACTTGCTTCTAATTGTTGATTTAAAGTAGTTTCTTTTTGTTTGATACGATTATCAGCTTCGATAATCCGTTTATCTTTTTCAGCAATATGTTTTTCGTGATCTGCTTTTAATGCCGTGAAACGATCTTTAGCTTGAATCTCTTTATCCTTTAAATAAATTACGCCTTTAGCTTCGGCTTCTTTAATGATTGAATGTGCTTTTTCTTCTGCAATTGCAACAAGATTGAGATTCGTTTTTCTTGTTGCAAGGTACGTGACCACGGCTCCAACTACGAGACCTATTATTGCTGCTATTAAGATTGATATATCCATTGATTTTTTTGTTAAATGAGGTAATAGAGATTAGTATTGAAATTGATGAACTAAATAATTCATCATGTTAGTATTTATTTTTTGATAAAATTAAAAACCCGCACCGTCCTGTGCATGTAAATCCCTATTGACAGGGTCGGATCCAGCCGGCTGATTTGTGCTTTCCGTTCAAGACGGACATGCTCTTGGCAGCCTGAGTCTGTCTCCTATAAGTGTAGTGTTGAATTTACATCGGCGATCAGGACGAATGCGGGTATATTTTACCCGGGTAATTCCTCATTAAAAGGAATACTCGTGTGTTGGTCAAAGAACGATAATATAGTACTAGAATTTTTTCACTAATTCACTCAGCACTTCTAGTTCACTATGAATTTCTGCCTCTCTATTTTCTTGCACCACATGAACACCTAATAACTCACTTGCCAATTGCAATGCACACATAGCGAGCAAATCTTGATGATCACGAACGGCATAAGCTGTCTCGTATTCTTTCAATCTATCATTTACAAGAGTGACTGCATTAAGCATCGCTTCTTCTTGATCGGCAGTTACTTTTAATGGGTAACTTCGGTTGGCAATATTGACTTTTATTGAAATGGTGTCGTTCACGAGAGGTCTCTGTTCAAGAGTGCTAAACATTTATCGATTTCACGGAGATAACCGTTAATCTGAATTTTTAAGCTTCTGTTATCCTGATCGCTGGATCCCACCAAAGCCTGCGCTAATTTAATGGTTTTAAGTTGTTCTTTGAGGTGGTTAGACTCAGTTAACAAAGTTTGTTTTTCAACCTCCAACTGTTGATGAATATACTTTAAACTTGCTAAATCATTTCGTAATTGAGTATGCGATTGCAATGCCGCTTCTAATTGCTGCTGCAAAAGCTTGACAGATTGCATCATATCATTCATAACTCATTGGTTTTTAGAATGCAAGTAAATTATTTGCTAAACCACTCTTTACAAAGATAAAAAGGAAATCGAAAGATATGCTTCAAAGCAAGATTCACTTTGGGAGGTTGAGAGGGAATAAAACATGCGTAATTCGTATGATTTTATTTTATTTTTTGATCATTAACACGATAATAGTTGCGCAAATTCCAATTAAAGTCGTCGCATTTCAATCTCCTCTTCCGATTCCATTACACTTATCGGGCAACTTTGGCGAGCTAAGAAGTAATCATTTTCATTCGGGAATTGATATACGAACTGAAGGAAGGCAGGGAATTCCAGTTATGGCAACTGCTGATGGTACGATTTCGAGAATTAAAGTCAATAGTACTGGATTTGGAAAGGTGCTTTATATCGATCATCCAGAAGGTTACACAAGTGTGTATGCGCATCTTTATTGTTTTACAAATCCACTAGATTGTATCATTGATTCGTTACAACATGCGCAACAAAATTTTGAAGTAGAATTATTTCCTGATAGTTCGAGATTTCCAATTCGAAAAGGTCAAATCATTGCATGGAGTGGAAGTTCGGGTGGGAGTGAAGCTCCTCATTTGCATTTTGAAATTCGTGATCGCATTACAGAAGAGCCAATGAATCCATTATTATTTGGATTTGATATAAAAGATACGAATACTCCTGTTTTTAGAAATTTTCTATTTTATGGATATAAAGATTCCATTTGGACAATTAAAACAAATAGAAATTTCAAACTATCAGGCAACAACAATGAAATAATTTATTTAGATACAGATACTGCTGGAATTGGTTTTGAAGCTTTGGATTTAGATAGTACTTCATTGCTTGGAATTTATTCGGCTGAATTAATTTGTAATGATTCTGTGATTTATAAATATGCATATAACCGTTTTAAATTTAGCGAATCGCGTTATGTAAATGCGCATATTGATTACGATTGGAATTTTAGATTAAAGTCGAAAGTAGAGCGATGTTTTAAGTTGGCAGGAGATAGTTGTATGTTTTTTAAAGATGCAGGAAAAGGATTTATAGTGCTAAAAGATACAGTTCCAGTAAAGTTAAAATTGATAGTAAATGATATTGCTGGGAATTCAGTAAGTTCAGAATTTTTGTTGCAGAAAAAAAATGGAGAGAGTACATTAACAGTTTGCGATTCCAATAGAATTGCGTTTAATAAATCATTTAAATTTAGTAAGGATGAAGTAACAGTTATAATTCCTTCTGGTGCGCTTTATCAAGATGATTATTGGCGATTCTCTTCCAAGAAAAACAAGAACAAAAACTTAGTTACTGACGTTTATCAAATTATGGATGGTGGAACGCCATTTCAAAATGCGGTAATCATTAAAAGGGATTTTTCTAATGTATCATCGGTCTTAAAAGGAAAAATAGTACTTGCTGAATTGACAAATGAGGAAGAAATAAAAAGTGTTTACACTTGTAAATACGATAAAGGATTACTTTCAACTTCGATTCGAAATGGAGGTTCATTTGCATTTATTATCGATACCATTGCTCCAATAGTTAAAGAACTTTTTTACCAACCTGATCCTGTTTCAGGAAATCCAATTTTAAGTATGAAAGTATTGGAAGAAGTATCGGGTTTAAAATCATATTCCTGTTACATCAACGATACATGGACATTGTCCGAATTGAATCCCCGAACACATGTTATTTTAATTTATCCTGAAACTCAATTTTTGAGTCCTAATAAATTAGTTGTTAAAATGATGGATAGCTGTGGAAATGAAGGAAGTTTTATTGGGTTGTATTAAAAATTACTAATGATTTCAATATTTTAATCTTCGTGTATCGTTTGATCTAGTAAATTTGCATGAACAACCAATCCTATGGATCCACTCTTCACACATGAAAGTATTGCAATTTGTTTGATAAGGATATTTACAGGTATGCTATTTTTAATGCAAGGTTATGATAAAATATTTCGAATGGGAATGAGAACTCTGATTGAAAATATAAAAGCTCCATTTTTAAATTTAGGAATTCCAATGGTCACGATTCGGGTATTTGCATTACTAACATCTTCTATTGAATTATTCGCTGGATTATTTTTGATGTTAGGACTTTTTAAATTCGTATCATTATATGCATTAGGAATTGATTTATTAATTGCAAGTTTTGGGATGGCAATAATAAATCCAATGTGGGATATGAAGCATGTTTTCCCACGATTAATACTTGTTAGTTTCCTTTTACTTTACCCATCTGTTTCAGATATTCTTGCATTAGATCATTTTATTTTTTAATTTGTTGAATTAATATTCTCTCTTGAAAAAAAGTACATCAACTAATAGTGATTTCCGTAGCAAAATTAATGCGGTAAGAATAGTTCTGCTTTTATCCGTCATTATAATGATTGTTAAATTTTTCGCCTATTATGTTTCGAAATCGAATGCTGTACTTTCTGATGCACTTGAATCTTTTATTAATATTGCAACTAGTGGATTTACATTATATAGTTTATATTATTCTGCGAAACTAAAAGATGATGATCATCCTTATGGTCATGGAAAAATTGAATATCTAGCAATAGGATTTGAAGGTGCACTTATTTTAGGTACTGGAGTTTATATCCTAGTTAAGTCAGCTAATAATATATTACATCCAGTACCTCTTGAAAATATTAATGGCGGAATTATACTGACTGCCATTTCAGGTTTATCAATGTATTTTATTGGAACATTCCTTAAACGGAAAGGACGGGAATTAAATTCAAGACCACTTATTGCTGATGGAGAACATTTTCATTTGGATACATTAACTAGCATTGCATTAGTTGCTGGTTTGAGTATTTATGAGTTAACAGGATGGTATTGGATCGATCCTGTTTTAGCTTCTTTGTTAGCGATTCATATTATGGGAAGTGGATATAAATTGGCAAAAGAATCAGTTGATCACTTATTAGATAAAGCAGATTTTAAGACTATTTCAAAAGTTGTAGATGCTTTAAGTAGGCACCGAAGAGATTGTTGGATTGATATTCATAATTTGCGATTACAAAAATTCGGACAATATTTGCATGTGGATTGCCATATAACGATGCCATTTTATTACTCCTTAGAACAAGTCCATGATGAAATAAAATTATTGGAAAAGGAGCTCAATAGTGAGTTTAATAACAACTTAGAATTATTTATTCATACCGACCCTTGTCAGATGATTCCTTGTAATATCTGCACTGTGAATGATTGCCCTTTTCGCAAACAACCATTTTTTAAAACTGTGGTATGGACTCCTGATAATGTGATGTTAAACAAGAAGCATAGTATTGGCATAGAAAATTAAGGGGGAAAGATGATTTTCATCACAACATTTTAAATTATCATAAAAACTAAGTAGCTTTAACCTATTGAAAACACAAATTACACTATGAAAAATATTCTCTGTCCTACTGATTTCACTAAAAGTTCTGAAAATGCATTATTGTATGCAGCAGAATTAGCAAGGATTTATAAAAGTAAAATTATTTTAATGCATGCTTATGAAACGCCCGTAATTTATACAGATGTTACGGTAGCTACAGTGCAAATTGATTTTGAAGATTTAAAGGCAGGTGCATTGGCAAAGCTTAAAAAATTCTATTTGAAGATGAAACCTGAAATTAGTGATGTCCCATGCGAATTAGTTTTGCAACAAGGATTACCATCATCACGAATAAGTGAAATTGCCATTGAAAAAAATATTGATCTGATCGTGATGGCTACAACAGCAAGTTCACAAGTGCAAAGGTTTTTAGTAGGAAGTAATGCTACAAGAGTTTTGAAAGATACAACTTGCATGGTCATGTTGATTCCACCTAGAGCAGTATTTGATGGATTGAAGAAAATTGTTTTTACTACCGATCTATCCAAAGAAAATTTAATTGCTTCTAGAGCAGTAGTGGAAGTGGCAAAAGTATTTAAATCAGAATTAATATTTTTGAATGTGGATAACCAAATATTGGTGCATGACGATACTGATTTAGATAATGTAACTCATAAAATAAAACAATATGTAACTTATCCCAAAATGAAGGGCTATGTTTGTACTGATCTGAATGTGGCAGATGGGATTAGTTATTTTCTTAAACACCATAAGGCTGATTGCTTGGCCATGGTAACACATCATCGTAAATTTATAAAAGCTTTAGCAAATCCCAGTGTTACAAAAAAAGTAGCATATAAAACGGATATCCCTTTAATGGTGATTCATTTGAACGATTAATATTTTAACATATTTTTATGGATGCGATTCGAAATTTCGACACTGTTACCGAAGCAGTGAATGATCTTCAAAGGAGAGGTTATGTTGATAATATTTCACTAAAGGAGGATCATCTAAAATGGACAGATAAAAATCTTGTCCTTAACCCAAATGACTTTGAAATTGATGAATTTTATCGCTTTGAAGGCGATACTGATCCGGGTGATGAAATGGTTGTATATGCGATCTCCGCACAAAGTTTAGGAATAAAGGGTGTTTTAGTCAATGCATATGGTATGTATAGCGATACAACTGCCGATGAACTCATTTCAAAGTTGCAAATTCATCATAAATA
>JANXSD010000174.1 GCA_025352785.1 Bacteroidota bacterium | reverse complement strand
TTTTTATGATCAAAAATTTACAAATGCTGTATAATAAAGATCTTATACCAATAGCTAATATTTAGCACAAAGATGCGATGTAATTTTTTTATCAAGACGATTTAAAAAATCGTTGCATCGTCTTTGCCTACGGAACTATTTTTTTAAGAAGTATTGATGGAAAAGGACAAGTAGATTGGACAAAAACATATTGGCAGTTGGGATTAAATCAATTTCATTTAGAACTACAAAAATACACCACCAGAAGCTTCAATACGTTGTCCATTTGTTCATCGCACATCATCCAAACATAAGAAGATAATAATTTATCAGTGCAATCTTGGTTTTCATAATCTCAATTTTATTAAAAGTTAAATTTCATTTTCGAATTTCTAAAGACGGTTAATTGCAAAAAATATTTTGCAGAATTAACAAACCCTACTTACTATTAAAAATGGGTATTCGTAAAAATCATTTCAAAAAAATTAAACTCCTTCACCCATTAAATGAACGAAATTCGAATTAATTAATACCAAACGAAAGCGTTATTGAAAAATTTCTTTTTCATAGCAAATCAAAAAAATTTGATCTCTTGAATTAGAGAATTTCCAATAACGCTTTGTATCACAAATCTCATTGAAACTAACTAGTCACATTCCAAATAAGATTTTGCTGATAAGAAAATTATCCTTTCTTATCCTTTTTTTCCTTCTTCTCCAAACGCTTTTCTTTTATCGTTTTTACTGGAGCTTTTTTTACATCCTTTTTTGCATCTTTTCCCTTTGACATGATTGTTTTTATTTTAGGTGTATGATTTACTAATTAAATGAGTCAATTAAAATTTCGGAATAAAGCTAAATATAATTTTAGAACTGAACAATTTCAAAATTAAAAAATCACAGAAAATGCTATTAAGAAGGTAATCATAAATACCAAAAGCAATGCGAAGATAAATACATTGTCAGCAATAAACTCATACTTTATTAAAGCACTTGGCTTGTTTGTTCGAATGGAGAGAAACGAAAATAGACTAGATATCATTAACAATATTGCAGCAACCCCAGTAAGTTCATCTATTATTGACACTTCACTATACTTGGAGATCTTTAAAGAAGTTAATACCACCAAACAAAACCCCAATAAGTTTGATGAAGTATTTAATATATGAGAAGATTTATTAGTTGACATTTACAAATCAAGTGTTTTTCTACTCCTAATTTTTAATATTCTATAAAGTAGTAGTGGTTTTACAAACTTACATTCTATTTTTTTTCATTTCCTCTAACATCTGAATAATCTTATCCAGCTTTTTTACTTCGATCGCATCTAATGTTACTTGAAGTGCTTCAATTTCCTTCTTGGCATCTAAATTAGTTTGATAATCAGCCTTCGCTTGTACACGATCCCTTTCATTTTGTCGATTTTGCGCCATCATAATGATAGGAGCCGCATAAGCAGCTTGTGTTGAAAATAATAAATTTAGAAGTATAAATGGATACACGTCCCAATGATTCACGAAGCCTAAAACATTCAATCCCATCCAAAGGACAACAAGTATTGATTGAATAATGATAAAGCTCCATGAACCCATACCATTTGCCACTTTATCCGCCAACCGTTGTCCAAATCCTAGTGATTCATCATGCTCTTCATGCCATGTTTGCCTTTTTGCCATCTTAATTGTTCTTTAAATTTTGATAAATATCACTCAAATAAAGGTACATTTTAAAAACTTAGTGTGACAAAAATAGATGATCATTTTATTTTCATAAAAAAAATCAAATCTATTACTCCAAAATAATTTGGTGGAGAATACCGGAGTCGAACCGGTGACCTCTTGCATGCCATGCAAGCGCTCTAGCCAGCTGAGCTAATTCCCCTGCATTTAAATTATCCGCTATAGAATGAAAATATAAAGAATGGGTTCAAAGAATTCAGACTAAACTTATTCAGCAGTAACCCATTGTGAATTACTATAAATTCCTTTAACTTTTCCTATAAATTTCATATCCATAAATGGTGTATTCCTCGACAATGATTTAATATGTTTTGAGGTAAATACCCACTCTTCATCTTTACTAAATAAAGTACAATCCGCCTTTTTATTTTCTTGAATTGATACTGTTGGTAATCCTAAAATTTTGCGAGGATTCACACTTAAGATCTTTGCAATTAAATTAGGTGTACTTCTATTCCCTAAAGCTTTTTGCAACACTCCAAATGCTGATTCTAATCCTATCATGCCAAAAGCAGCATAATCAAATTCAACAACTTTAGATTCGGGATCTTCAGGTGAATGATCACTTACAACTACATCAATTGTTCCATCAATTACAGCATCAATTAACGCTTTACAATCAACTTCAGAACGTAATGGTGGCTTTACCTTATAGTTAGTACCAAATTCATTTAATGATTCATCACTCAATAATAAATGATAAACATATACCTCCGCTGAAATTTTAACACCTCTTGCTTTTGCATTTCGAATTACTTCAACTGCAGCTTTACTGCTTACGCCAGAAATATGTAAATGCTGGCCAGTATATTCTGTTAAAGTTACTAATCGTTGCACATCAATTTCTTCGGCTATTGATGGTGATCCCTTAAATCCTAATAATGTAGTAACCGCACTTTCATTGGTAATACTCTCGCGTGATAATCCCTTATCATCCGCATAAGCAATAATTCTTGTATTTATATTTCCAGCATATTGCATGGCACGCATCATCACGCCACTATCCGCTATTGATCGTTTATCATCACAAAAAACTATGGCACCTCCCAATTGCATATCGTATAATTCATTGAGTTCTTTACCAGCACAATCTTTTGTTAATGCGCCTGCCTGAAAAACTGTTACTGCATTCGCCTCACTTTTTTTCATAACAAATTCAACATCGGCTCGAGTTTGAATTTCTGGTTTCGTAGATGGCATTAAAAGTACTGCTGTAAATCCACCTTGAGCAGCTGCTTCTTGACCACTTTTTATCGTTTCCTTTTGTTCTTCACCTGGCTCACGAAAATTTGAACGCATATCCATCCACCCTATACTAAGGCAACAATTTTTTTCTTCAATAATTTGTGTGTCGGCGGGTATTTTTTCTGTTGATATTGAGCTTGCAATCGTATGATAATTTCCATCCACAATGAATACGTCAACAATTTTCCCATTGAATGCTGATGTAGGATCAGCGATTTCCACTTGACGAATCAGTAGTTTCATGCAGCTTTCCAGAATCTGAGAATAATTGTTTCAGCTAATAAGAAAAACAATGCTAACAGTATGCAATATTTCCATAATGCAATTCCTTCTGCCATCTGATTTAATGTTTTTGTAAGATCCGTGGCATTGGGTTTAAAAAATTGCATCTGACTTAAATGGGCAGCATCACCTTTCGCAGCAATTTCTTCTACAGATAAATAAGTTAAAATGGATTCTTTACGATCGTAATTGAATGCAATAACAGCCGCTAATCCTTGTGCAGAATTTAATTCGTAAGATCCAGCTTGATTAACTTGTCCAGAAGTAATTATTTGTATTCCACCAGCTACATTTCTATGCGCAGGAATTAAATCTACTTTTAAATTTTTATTTACAAGATGAAATGTCTCATCGGAACCAATACTTATTCGATCTAATTCAATAGGTAACTCTCGTCCAAGTGTGTATGAAAATGCAGGCTGACGCATACTTAACAATGCCATCTTATACAACACGGGAACAATCATCGCATGTCGAGCTAAATTGCTGAAACCTGGATTTAGTGGAACTGAAAAAAGATAAATGGTTCCCTTTCCCGATGTATATTCTGTTAACAATGGATCACCACCTTCTAATTGCATTAACACTAATCTGCTTGCACTCCCTTTCGATAATGGAAAATGTTTCAATGTAACCGGGTAATCAATAGCATCTGTAGATCGTTTATTATTTTCGAATACATCAACAAATAATGGATGCTTGATATCAACACGTTCTACCTTATCAAGCGCTGTTATAGCAGGAGATAACGCATCACCTTTCAAAAAAGAATTATAACTAACTAAATCGGAAAGACTATCAGGAAAAATAACAATTGATCCACCTCCGATTAAATATTTATCCAACTCTTGACTTAGTCCAGAAGATAATGATGGGATCTCATTTAGAATCACTAAATCTTGCTGGGGCAATTGCGAATAATCCACCTGACCAGAAGCAGATTTATTAAACATAAAGAAATCATCTTTACCAAATAATGCATTTAAATATGGACCCGTTTGATGACCATCAATACTTAAAACTTTTAATTTCTCTTTAACTTCAAATGCTAAATAATAAGTATCATCAAACGTTATTGGCTGATCTGTAATCTGTACTTCCGTACTTTGCCAACCTGGAGTATTTACAGTAAAATTTAAAGAAGTAACAATTGATTGTCCCGCAGGAATCGGTGAACTTGCAACTGCACGTTGAATGCCATTAACCAATAATCGAATAGGCACATTTTCGGCATCTTTATCTCCACTGTTACTTATTTTCACAAATAAATTTACTGGTTTGTTTAATTGTACAACAGGACTTTCTAACCAGCATGAATCAATAAAAATATTCGAAACAGTTTGAACAGGTAATGAGACAATATTTAAACCAAGTGTTGAGTCACTTTTAATATTTTCAATATCTGAAGTACTGCTTTGAAAATCACTAATTAGAAATGATTGTTTGCTATCATCTTTAGATTGATTTAATGCTTCTTCTTGTCGAGATACCACTGATGAAAGCATTCGAGAAACGGGAGAAACCTTAACATGATCTAGCTCTTCTAAAAATTCATCACGACTAAACAATCGTTGATGTACTGCTTCAAAATCGTTTGTTAGCAATTGAAATTTTGTAGATGCAGAATAAGCGGATGCAATCTCTCGTGCTTTACGACGAGCAACATCCAATAACGTTCCTTCACGAGTAATCCCTTCCATACTGAAAGAATTATCTACATAAATACTCACCGATCGATTTGCAGATCTAATTGCAGCTTTACCAAGTGGAATTATGGGCTGAGCAAATGCAAGCACTAAAAATACCACAGCAAGAATTCTGCAAGCTAGAACAAGCAAATGTTTTAAACGACTTAAGCGAGTGGTTTCTTCCTTTAACTCTTGCAGAAAACGAACATTGGTAAAATAAGCCTTCTTGAACTTCCGAAAATTAAAAAGATGAATTAGAATAGGAATTGCAACGAGTGAAAGGGCAAAGAGGAATGTTGGGATTAGAAAGCTGATCACTGGTTTTTGCTATTACCCTGCGAAAATAGTAATTCCTAGTCAATTTGCCAATGATAATTTGAAAATGTAGTAATTTGAAAATTTGATACGCTACTCAAAAAGTAAATCATTCATCATACTCAGAAATTCGTGCAGTTTATAAACCGAATAGTACAATTATTGTTGCAAATGATTGATAACATTCATTGTGAATTGAATTAAGTTTTGACACGAAAAACTAGAAAACATGTTTAAAAAAGTAGATCTCTAATAGGAAAATATTTTTATAAAGTGATCACAAAACTTGATAGAATTATGAATCAACCTTTTAACTCTTTTCTTATTAACACCTGCATGTAGAATTCTATTTCATTCTTTCATGCGATGGACCTTCAACATTCAGTTATCTTAGGAAAAACAAGCGCACATGGCTCGAGCAATGACTACTAAAGAAAAAGATCGTAAAATTTTCGTTCTTGACACTTCTGCAATTTTATTTGATCATAATGCCTATTTTAATTTCAAGGAGCATGATGTGGCGATACCCATTACTGTACTCGAAGAAATTGATCGCTTCAAAAAGGGAAACGACGTAATAAATTTCGAGGCAAGGGAATTCATTCGAAGTATTGATAAACTTTCAGGAAATTTTTCACTGCAAGATTGGATCCCTTTGAATGGTCCTACTAAAGGTAAATTTCGTGTATTGATGAATGAGAAGTCGAGTAAGATTGATGCTGATATTGTTTTTGGTGAAAAGAAAGCGGATCATCGTATTCTCAATGCTGCCTTATCAATTCAAAGTGAATATCCGCATCGTAAAGTTGTATTAATTAGTAAGGATATTAACCTGAGGTTAAAAGCTAAGTCATTAAATTTAGCAGCAGAGGATTATCAAACAGGAAAAGTTAAAGATATCAGTGAGCTATATACAGGCAAATCACTTGTTGAAAATTTAAGTAAGAAAGTAATCGACAAGATTTACCAAGATGGGTGGTGTGCTTGGAAAGAGGTAGTAAAAGAAAGGCCACAAAACAATCACTATTTTATTTTACGAGGTAAATCAGATAGTGGTTCAGCTTCAGCGTTAGGATATTTTAATCCGCAAAATGAAAGAATTGAACGTGTAAATAAAGAAGCGGCTGCTGGTATTCGTCCGCGAAATGCAGAACAAGCTTTTGCGATGCATGCTGTTTTGAACCCAAACATATTGCTAACAACAATTATGGGCGTGGCGGGCACTGGTAAAACATTACTTGCTTTAGCTTCCGCGATGGAGCAAAAAAGTAAGTACCGACAAATATTTCTTGCGCGACCAATTGTACCTCTGAGCAACAAAGACATCGGATATCTTCCTGGAGATATTAAATCGAAAATCAATCCTTACATGGAGCCGTTGTGGGATAATTTAAAATTTATTCAAAGTCAATATCGTGAAACAGATAAAGAGTTTCAGAAGATAAATGATATGGTGGAGAATGAGAAATTACACATCACACCATTGGCATATATTAGAGGAAGGAGTTTAAGTAATATTTGTTTCATCATTGATGAAGCACAAAATTTAACTCCTCACGAGGTAAAAACCATTATCACAAGAGCCGGTGAAGGAACGAAAATTATTTTTACAGGCGATATTTTTCAGATTGATACTCCTTACTTGGATTCACATAGTAATGGACTAAGTACGTTGATCGACAAAATGAAAAATCAAGCATTGTATGCACATATTACACTAGAAAAAGGAGAAAGAAGCGAGTTGGCAAATCTCGCTGGAACACTTTTGTAATGATTTAGAACCTGTAACGTCATGAAATAAAAAGCCCTGAAGTAATCCTACTTCAGGGCTTTTTAAATCTATAAAATGAATTATTTGCCTTTTGCTTTATCCATCATTTTATCACCTGTTTTCTTTGCTTTATCTGCATGATTTTTTACAGAATCAGCAACAGTAGTAACGGTGCTATCCACTTTGTTCATTGCAGTATCAATAGTTGCAGCAGCAGCGGTTGCAGCTTCTTCAGCAGCTTGCATAGCAGATTCAGCAGCAGCTGTAGAGTCACCTATACGTTTTTCATCAGCTGCCTTTTGTTCCGCACTTGGGCCACAAGCCACAAGAGAAAACATTCCAGCAATCATTGCTAGTGTAAATATTTTTTTCATTTTATTTTTCTAAATATGTTTAGTATTAACCTTTACCTTGACCAGCTTTAACATCTTGAGGCTTAATAGTTGGCTTAACTGGTTTAACAGTTGGCTTTTTACCTTTGCTTTTTATATTTGCAATTGAATCAGCACTCATTTTAGCAGCAACGGAGTCAGCAGCCATTTTAGCAGCACTTGCCATGCTATCAGCTTGCATTTTTTGCACCTGAACCATAGAATCTTGAACTCGTGCTGATTCAACAGCAGCAATAGAGTCAGAAGTTTGCTTTTCTTTAGCTTCTTTTTCTTTAGCGCTAGGTCCGCATGCAACAAAAGCCATCATTCCGGCTCCGATCATAAGTAGAGAAATTTTTTTCATTTATTTTGAATTTGGTGGCACAAAGGTATAAATCAAATGCTTATGTGCAAATAGAATTTAAATAAACATCTACTATCATTAAAATGTATTTTTTATATCTTTACCAGTTCAAAAATAAATATCAAAAAAAATGAAAAAAATTCTTCTTTCTACGCTCTTACTTGTTGCAACGGCAACACTTTATACAGGTTGCAAAAAAGATAGCGACACTACCGGACCAGTAATAACTATCGATGGTAACAACCCCGATTTTAGTATTTTAAAATTGACCTATAACGATGCTGGTGCAACGGCAAATGATAATGTTGATGGATCTGTACTTACTACTTCAACTGATAATATAAATAATCTATTAGCTGGTTCTTATGTTGTCACCTATACGGCAAAGGATAAATCTGGTAATTCAAGTACTGAAATTCGTGATGTAAACGTTGTTAACATGAGCGGATCTTATGCAGCTAAAGACACATGTGTAGGTTTACCGGCTACAAACTATTCAGAAGCTGTAACAGTTACTACAGCAAATATAAATTTCTCAAAATTCGCAAATTATATTAATGGAGCTGTTAATGGAACAATTGCAGGAGATAACGAAATTGGTTATACCATTAATATCCCAAGCCAAATTGTTAATTGCGGAAGTCCTGCAGCAAATCGTACTTTTTATGGAACAGGAACAATATCATTTGCAAACAATGTTGCTGCAATTGTTAGAACGATGGTAGTAAATTTTACGGAGGTAACGAATGGAACTACAGTAACTTGTACAGAAACTTATGTTAAGTAAATAATATTTTTTTCCCTAACTTTTAATCTTATGGTTAAAACCTAAATCCAGATAATATTAGTAATCCAGAAGCTAAAATCAAAAGTGATACAGAAAGGCGGACAAAGCTAGCATTGTGCAATTGCAATTCAGGTGTTGTATTATTTTTCATCATTATATTATTTCCTTTCACTATGACAAACACTATACCTTTAATATTTTTCCTACGGAGTTTTTTAATATGTTCCAATAATAAAATTGTTGTTTCACCAAATTCCATCTTTTTCATCCATCGATATCGGTTAATTCGTCTCTTTAATATCTTTGACCCATGCACTTAAAGCCATGGCAACCTTATCTATTATTAGTAAAACGGCTATCCATTGCACTTTTTCTCTACTCCATTTCACGTTTCGTATTTGCACTTTGCAATCCAGGAACTGCTCAAGGTGGAGGAATCTCGCCATTCATTTATGGGATTCGATATGATATTGCGGCGATAGTCATCCTCAATAGCATATTTATCTTACTACACCTCTTTCCTACCAAATTGTTTTTCAATAAATTATACCAAATCGTATTAGCATTTCTTTTCCATTTCATCAATAGCCTTGCTTTACTTTTTAATTATATCGATTGTGCTTGGTTTCCGTTTACACAAAAAAGAACTACTGCCGATTTCTTTACACTTATAAAAACTGGGAACGATGCAGGAAATAATATTGGAGAGTATATAGTAGATTATTGGTATATTGTATTAGCGTGGTTAATCAGCATCTTTTTGGGCATTTTGCTATACAGAAAAGTGAGAATTAATTACCACAACTATCAATTACCTAATCTCCTAATGCGATTTGGACTATTAATTCTAAGTACCTCCTTTTTTGTTGTGGCGGCGCGAGGCGGATTGCAATACAAACCTCTTTCTGTTCAAGAAGCGGCTAGCATGACTAAACAACAGTGTATTCCATTAGTGCTCAATACACCTTACACGCTCATCAAAAATTACAGTGCTGATCCACTGCCTTCTGAGTTATACATGAGCACTATTCAAGCAGACCATCTTTTCAATCCTCATCAACAAATGAATCCTATTGATTCGATGGATAAAAAAAATGTAGTGGTAATAATTCTTGAAAGCTTTTCGAAACAATATATAGGTGCCTTTAATCAGGGTATTGGCTATACTCCATTTCTTGATTCATTGATGAAAGAGAGTTTGGTATTCACAAGAGCTTACGCAAATGGAAAACGATCTATCGAAGGGATTCCCGCCATTACAGGTTCGATGCCTTCGTTAATGGATGAACCATTTATAACTTCTGCATGGAATACGAATTACATTAGTAGTATTGCTTCGAGCTTAAAACCGTTTGGTTATAAATCTACTTTTTTTCATGGTGGAAATAACGGCACAATGGGGTTTGATAGTTATTGTAATCTCATCGGATATGATGAATATAACGGAAGAAATGAATATGATGGTTCAAAATCAGATTATGATGGTAACTGGGGTATTTTTGATGAACCATTTTATCAATTTATGATCCGTAAGATGAACAAAATGCCACAACCATTTTTGTCGACGGTCTTCTCACTTTCCTCCCATCATCCGTACACCATTCCTGCTCCTTATAAAAATAAATTTCCTAAAGGAACTCAAGAGATTCATGAAAGTATAGGATATGCTGATTTTGCATTGCGTACTTTTTTTAAAGAGGCCTCCAAACAACCTTGGTTTAAAAATACACTCTTCGTAATTACTGCTGATCATACTGGTCCGGCGAGTGGTGCTTATTATACTACACGACAGGGAATTTATGAAATTCCGATTCTATTTTATGAAGCAAACTCTGTTTTGAAAGGCGAATCAGATTTAGTTGCACAACAAATAGATATTTTCCCTACTGTTTTAGATTATCTTCATTACAAAGGAAATTTTAGTTCCTTCGGTCAAAGTTTATTATCGAATGTACCCATGCATGGAGCAGTAAATTATATGAATAACTCATGGCAATTAATTACATCCAATTATTCATTGCTATTTGATGGTAATAAGACAACAGGATTATATGATTTGAAAAAAGATAGCTTACTTCAAAATAATTTAAATGTTTTGCTTCCAGATACTATTCGATATTATGAACCTTTTCTAAAAGCAATTTTACAACAATACCGACAAGGATTAATTCATAACACCATTGTTAAAAAGTGAAAAAATTACGCATACTCATCAATCCTATTGCTGGTAATGGATTAGCGCCTCGCATTGCAAAAATGGTGGATGCCTCAGGACTCAATGACAACTACGAAGTAGAAACACAAACCACCGAATATGTTGGACATGCTATTGAACTAACTCGTGAAGCTGTTCAGAAAGATTATGCTGCTGTAATTGCTGTTGGTGGTGATGGGACAGTTAATGAAGTTGCATCTTCACTTGTTGGAACTAATACTTGTTTAGGAATAATTCCTTCAGGATCAGGAAATGGATTAGCGCGTCATATTGGGATGAATTTGAATCCACATAAAGGATTGTTGCAATTGAATACTGCAAAAATGGAAGCAATAGATAGCTTGAAAATCAATGGTCGATTTGCTGTCAATGTTTCAGGATTTGGATTTGATGGTTATGTTGCATGGCTTTTTAATAAATCAAAAAAACGTGGATTAAGTACGTATGCAAAGATTGGCATTCAAGAATATTTTCGTTATCCTCTTGCTGATTTTAAAATAAATATCGACGGAACAGAAGTGGAACATTCGGCAACTATGTTAGTGATTGCAAACGCTTCGCAATTTGGTAATGCCGCAGTAATTGCTCCTCATGCCGATCTACACGATGGTTTACTTGATCTTGTTGCCGTTCGTCGACCTCCAATTTTGCATTTGCCAGAAATGTTTTATCGCTTGTTTAATGGAACATTAAAAGACAATAATTATTTAAAAACGTATCACTGTAAACGTTTTACCGCAATTGCATCTCGACCCTTACATTTACATATTGATGGTGAAGCTGTAGATCCAATTAGTAAAATTGACGTTGAATTATTTCCTGCATCTTTAAAAGTTTTAATGCCTAATAAATGAATCAACAAAAATTAGATGAAGGATATTGGGACAGCCGATATCGCAATGATTCGTCAGCTTGGGATATTGGTTTTATCTCAACACCATTAAAAGATTATTTTGATCAATTGCAAAATAAGGAACAAAAAATTCTTATTCCTGGTTGTGGAAATTCTTATGAAGCATCCTATTTGCACAAGCATGGTTTTAAAAATATTTTCATTATCGATTTAGTAGATTTGCCGTTAGAGAATTTTGCTATTCATAATCCAACATTTCCAAAAGAGCATATTCTAAAAGGAAATTTTTTTGATCATAAAGGCTCGTATGATTTGATTATTGAACAAACTTTTTTCTGTGCAATAAATCCATCCTTACGAAAAGATTATCTTGATAAAATGTATCAATTATTAAATCCTGGTAGAAAATTGGTAGGATTACTTTTTGATATCGAATTCGAAAAGGAAGGTCCGCCTTTTGGTGGTAATAAATCTGATTATGTAGCATTATTCACACCTAATTTTGAGTTAAAACAATTTCAGACGGCGTATAATTCCATTGAACCTCGAGCAGGAAAAGAGCTCTTCATCATCTGTTTACGAAAAAACCGAGGGATTGACTAAATTCGCAGCAATGCTAAAACGATTTCTGCTCATTTGTTGCCTTCTCTCACCATGGTTATTATCCCTGGGACAGGAAACAATACCGAACAGTGATTTCATGCAGGATTACCGTCGTAGTTACTTTTCAGAAGAATTAGGTATTGATATCCCAGCTCGATTTAACGTTACATTGTATGACACTATCGTAAGTTGGCTTGGCACCCCATATCGATTTGCTGGTAACTGCGAAAAAGGAATTGATTGCTCTGGATTTGTTACCGTTTTATACGATCGGGCATTGGGTTTAAAGCTAGGAGCTCGAAACGCTGCTGAAATTTATAATCTAATGGAGAAAATCGACCCATCAGAAATGAAAGAAGGAGATTTAGTTTTTTTTAGTATTCATAAAAGAAGAATTTCGCATATTGGTGTTTATTTAAGCAACAATAAATTTGTGCATTCGAGTACTTCAAGAGGCGTTATTATCAGTGATTTAAATGAGCCTTATTATAAGCGTTATTTCGCTGGTGCAGGGCATCAGAAGCCAATTACAGTTAATAATTTAACACAAGCAAAGGACGAATAAATGATGCAACGCGAACCTACTTTGCTGTTAAACAGCGTACAAATTAATCAGAAAATAAATCGTATTGCTTATCAGATTTACGAGGATAATTTCAATGAAAAAGAATTAATTATTGCGGGCATTGCAAATAGTGGATTTGTATTTGCAGAATTATTAAAAGTTGCTTTAGAAAGAATATCTTCTATCCCATTACAACTTATAGAAATTCGCCTTAACAAAGAAAATCCAATTGATTTTCAACTTACACCTCCTTTAAAGATGCAAGACTTTGACAATAAAGTAATAATTATTGTTGATGATGTATTAAATTCAGGAAAGACGTTGATGTACAGTTTGAGACCATTTCTAGAAGCTGAGACAAAGAAAATTAGAACAGTCTTATTGGTTGATAGAGATCATAAAAGATATCCTGTTGAAGCCGATTTTGTTGGAATTACTTTAAGTACTACACTTCAAGAACATATTCGGGTAGAATTAAAAGCTGGAAAAGAAGCTGTTTTTCTCGAATGATCAAATATTTGAGTTAATTATCTGTTAAAGCCCAACTATAATGTACTCCAATGCCTTTATTTTGCAGTTAATGTATCGAAAGAAAATTGTGATTTCATGATCCAGTCAAAAAAAATTCCCACAACAATATCATTTGTTGCGTTACTAGTTTGCCTTATCCTACTTACAGGAAAAACATTTTCGCAAGCACCATTTTTTTCAGCCACTGCAAGCAAATCAACAGTAGGGCTTAATGAGCAGTTTCAAGTTAGCTTTAGCATCAATGGTTCCGCGCGATCTTTCCAACAGCCCAACCTTACAGATTTCAATGTACTTTCTGGGCCTAACCAAAGTAATAGTATGGAGTTTAGCAATGGAAGTTTATCACAAACACTCACGTTATCTTATATTCTGCAACCAAAGTCGGAAGGGAATTTTAAAATCAGTCCTGCCTCGATAGAAGTAAACGGAAAACGAATTGCATCGAATGTGATTAACATAACCGTCATTAAAGGAAATGCTCCCGCAGCACAAAACAATAAAGGTCAACAGAACAATGATGATGATAATGGCGGCATTTCTGATAGAAATATTTTTGTTAGAGCAACGGCAAATAAAACAAATGCCTACTTAGGAGAATCAGTGGTAGTATCGTTTAAGTTGTACACAAACGTATCCATGAATAGCCCCGTTGTTACGAAGATGTCGGAGTTTAATGGTTTTTGGAATAAAGATATTGACATGACCTCTCAGATGACGAAAGAAGTAGAAAATGTTAACGGAGTAAATTACAATACTTATGAGATTCGAAAAATAGTTTTATTTCCGCAACAGACAGGGACCCTTACGATCGATCCTACAGAATACGAAACAATAGCACGAACAACAGTAAAAAATAATAATCGCAATATTGATCCTTTTAGTTTTTTTCAAGGTGGCGATCCATTTGCTGCAATGCAAGGATATCGTGATGTGAAATTTGCATTTAAAAGTAATTCCATAAAAATTAATGTTCATGAATTACC
>JANXSD010000148.1 GCA_025352785.1 Bacteroidota bacterium | reverse complement strand
GATGCGGTTTATGGTGCGAATCCTCCTGCTATCGGTATTGATTTCTTCCAAGGACCAACGGCGGATGCTTTCGATGGTATCGACAATAATCATAACGGTGTAATAGATGAATTAGGCGAAGATATTACAACTTCTAAATTTATATTTTATACCAACAGTAATGGTATTCCTACTGGAAATCCTGCTGTAACAGATGATTATTACAATTATTTAAATGGTGAATGGTTAGATGGACAAATTATTACGTATGGTGGAGATGGTCGTGGGGCAGGACCTGGTGCTACAAGTAATCCATGTAATTATATGTTTCCTGGTAAAACAGATCCCCAATTTCCGAATGCTAATGATAATTGGACGATGGTTACTGCTGGGATTCAACCTGCAGATATGCGTTTCTTGGAATCAGCAGGAAAGTTTTCTTTAGCACCAGGAGCAGTTAATTATCTTGCTGATGGGGTTGTATTTGCTCAAGCCACAAGTGGAGGGCCTTTAGCTTCTGTTACATTGATGAAAAGTGCAGATATTGCTGCTCAAAAATTATTTAAAAGTTGCTTTCAAGTGAAAGATGGTCCTCGTGCGCCTGATTTAGCTATTCGTGAATTAGATCAACAATTAATTTTATCTCTAGAAAATACTGATTTAACAGAAGGTTTTCGTTTGCTTGATCCCAATATACCAGGTATAATTCCACCCAATGGAATTACGGATACCGTTCCTGCTATTTTAACTAAAGATGAACAAAGTTATTTATTTGAAGGTTATAAGATCTATCAAGTTATTGACCCTACTGTTCAACCAAATGAGTTTGAAGACCAATCTAAGGCAAAATTAATTGCTCAAATAGATTTGAAAAATAATTTTACTATTTTGGTCAATTATAAAAAAAATGATTTATTAGGTGGTATTTATGTGCCAACGCAAAAAACAGAAGTGGTTAATTCAGGCATACTTCACACTTTTAATATTAAAAACGATTTATTCCGACTAATTCCATTAGCAAATTACCGTCCGTATTACTTCACTGTAATAGCCTATGCTGTTAATAATTTTAGAACATTTAATCAGGCTATTAATCAATTTGAATTAAACACACAAGCTGAGCCATATCTTGCAGGAAGTAAAAATGTAGTTGTTTATTCTGGAATTCCACATAAACAAAACGTGGATAACGGAGGTACTGTATTGAATTCTAATTATGGTACAGGAATTCCTGTAACAAGAATTGAAGGTGCTGGTAATGGAGGAAACTCACTTGATTTAACCCAATCTTCTATTGATGAGATTTTATCAAGTCCTGATCATAGAGCATTGCACCCACAATATGTTGGTGGGCATAGTCCTGTATTGGCTGCTGTTTATGATCCTATGAAAGTTAAAGCTGGTAATTTCACATTAGCTTTTGCTGGAAATTCTACTAAAGATCATTGGCAGTTGTATTCAAATCCTACTGACACTATTACAGGTACGACGTTAACTTATAATGCAGTTACTTTAGAGTTTAGAATTACCTCACCAACTAGAAATGTACCTTTGGTAAAAAATGCACATTTTACGTTAACTGGTATATCAGGAATTACAACAACTCCAGTAGGTGTAAATTTAAATTACACATTTGTAGTGGATAGCGCTAATAATCATCTGGAGACCGTAAGTGATACTGTTTATTTTCATGTGCCAAATGTTACAGCATTGTCTGGCTCAAACGCAGGTGCACTTAAAATAACATTACCCCTAAAAAACAGCAGTTTCGAAATTGGTAACAATATAAATAACGATGAAATTTATGAGCCCAATAAAATCAGCTTAAAAGTTAGGCGCTCTACTTTTGAACCTGGTTATTTCCCTGTCGATTCAAACAGCACCAACGGATTTATTGAAGGTTCAATTACCTATAGTGATCCTTCAAAAGCTTGGTTAAATTCAGTTCCTGACAACGACGTAGCAAATAGCTCACAAAATTGGATTGCCTCTGGACCTTCGGGCACGGCTACAATTGCAGATCCTGACGCACCTACCAATATAACTGGGAATCCTGATCCTAATGAAGTTTATGAACGTGTAATTGGAGGTACGTGGGCTCCATTTAAAATGACACAGCGTCAATTTATTAGTTCTCCTAAACTAAATACGCTTTCAATAGAAACATTAAGTAAGTGGTCATCATTGGCAAGTATTGATTTGGTAATGACAAGCGATAAAAGTAAATGGACAAGAGCAACGGTAGTTGAAATTGGAGAAGATACGATGCCAGTAGTCAATGGTGGAGCTGGTGGCGTAACTAAATTTAACCGTCGTAAACAAGCTTCCATCGATAAAGAAGGTCGCCCATATACAAGCGGTTCAGCAAATTCTGCTGATGCTACCTTAACGGATACATTAGGAATGGGTTGGTTCCCAGGTTATGCAATTAACATTGAAACTGGTGAGCGTTTGAATATCGCTTATGGTGAAAATTCTGCATTGACTGTTGCTTATGATAAGGATTCTAATTTGGTTAACCAAAATAATCGTGATATGATTTTCAACCCTAGTTCAACTATTGGAAGGGATACAAATAACCGCATTACTTTTGGTGGAGGTCATTACATCTATGTGTTTAATAAAAATGGAACTACATCTACTGATGTTCCCATTTATGATTACGGTAAGAAAATTGACTCATTATTAGCAATACCCGGCTCCACTGTTCCCAAAAGAAGTGTTTTCAAAGATTGTATCTGGACTTCTTTACCAGTTCTTAAAAAAGGACACACACTTCTTGAAACAGACGTTAGAATTCGTCTTCGTGTTGTAAAAGATATTCGTCAATTTGTATCTATTGGTCAACAAACAATTTATGGTGCACCATTATATCAATTTGGTGTGGATGGAACGTTAACAGCCTCTACTAATCAAGAAAGTACGGCAAAATCTGCATTGGATAATATTAATGTAGTTCCTAATCCATATTATGCCTATTCTTCTTATGAAAAAACAAGTATTGATAAATTAGACAATCGAATTAGAATTACTAATCTTCCTTCGAAATGTACAATTTCAATATTTACAATGGGTGGCACATTAGTACGTTCTTATCGCCGAGATGTAATAAGCGATGTGTCTGATGGATTTGCAATTAATTCTGGATTGGATAATAACTTGAGTTCTACCCTTGATTGGGATTTGAAGAACTCTGCTGGAATTACTATTGCCAGTGGAATTTATCTTATTCACGTTGATGCTGGATCTTTAGGTGAAAGAACTATTAAATGGTTTGGCATTATTCGTCCTATTGATCTTAATTCATTCTAATCCATCTCACGGTTTTAAAAACCAAATCTGTATGAAAAAACTTCTAAAATATATTTCAAGTATTACAATGATCATCTCATTACCTGCTATTGTTTTAGCTGGCAATGAAGATCGTGTAGGGCAATCAGGGGCTCACGAATTGTTGATCAACCCTTGGGCTCAAAGTTCTGGATGGGGCGGTGCCAATTCAGCAATGGTGCGTGGCGTTGAAGCAATGAATTTAAATGTGGCCGGATTATCATTTGTGCGTGGAACTGAAGTAGCTTTTGCACATACGAATTGGCTAAAAGGTTCTAACATCAAAATCGAATCATTTGGTTTAGCACAAAAAACTGGTGAATCCGGAACGATCGGGATCACTATTATGTCAATGAATTTTGGCGAAATAAATAGAACTACCGATAATCAACCTGATGGTGGAGCTGGTACTTACAAGCCTCAATTCATAAACATAGGTGTTGGATATTCTAAAGCATTCAGCAATAGTATTCATGGGGGTATGGTTCTTCGAATTGTTTCTGAATCTATAAATGATGTTAAATCGCAAGGTGTTGCTATTGATGCGGGAATTCAATATGTAACTGGATTTAATACTGCTAAGGACAATCTGAAATTTGGTATCGCTCTTCGCAACGTTGGAACACCAATGAAATACAGTGGAGAAGGTTTAACTTTCAGAAATAGTACAGTTGGACCAGCACAAACTATCGACGTACTTCAAGAACAACGTACTGCTGAATTTGAAATGCCTTCGTTAGTAAATATTGGGATCTCTTATGACTTAAAACTTGCTGAAGATCATCGCTTAACACCTGCAGTAAGCTTTACTTCTAATTCTTTTATCCGCGATCAGTTTGCATTAGGACTGGAATATGGTTTCAAAACATATTTCATGCTTCGCGTTGGATATACTGTTGATAAGAAAGATAAAAATGCAATTATAGACCAAGAAATTAGCTCCCTGATAGGACCAAGTATTGGATTTACTTTACAAGCGCCATTAGGAAAGGCAAGTACCAAAACTATTGGTATCGATTATTCATATCGCTCTACTAAAACGTTTGACGGAACGCATACTATTGGGATTAAATTAAGTCTCTAAGTAAAAATTAATATTCGGAGGACCTCTTCCTTTATTGGAGGGGGTCTTCCTCGTTTTTTATATTTTCGCAACTGCATAAAATTATTAGTCATGTCGAATATTACCTATTTCACAGAAGAAGGTCTTCGTAAACTTCAAGAACAACTTCATTTACTTAAAACAGTTGAACGTCCTGGAATCTCTCGTCAAATCGCAGAAGCACGCGATAAGGGGGATCTTTCTGAAAATGCAGAATATGATGCAGCAAAAGATGCACAAGGATTATTGGAATTAAAAATATCTAAGTTAGAAGATTTAGTTGCCAACTCGCGTCTTATCGATGAGTCGAAAATTGATACTTCGAAAGTTTCTGTATTGTGCAAAGTGCGTATCCGCAATATGAATAATAAACAGGAAATGAGTTATATCCTTGTCGCTGAAAGTGAAGCCGATTTAAAATCAGGAAAAATTTCTGTAGGATCTCCAATAGGAAAGGGATTACTCGGGAAAAAAGTAGGAGAATTTGCCGATATTACTACTCCTGCAGGTATGCTGAAATTCGAAGTTTTAGAAATTGGTTTGGCAAATGTTCCATTGTAACTTATAAAAGATATGGCAAGTATATTTACACGAATCGTAAATGGTGAAATCCCTGCACATAAAATTGCGGAGGACGAACATTTTCTCGCTTTTCTGGATGTAATGCCATTAGTAGAAGGACATACTTTGGTGATTCCTAAAAAAGAAGTGGATTATATTTTCAACGTGGAAGATGAAATGTATTCGGCATTATGGTTGTTCGCTAAAAAAGTTTCTAAAGCCCTTGAAAAAGCAATTCCATGTAAACGTATTGGCATCGCAGTTATTGGTTTAGAAGTTCCTCATGCACATATCCATTTAGTACCTCTTAATCATGTTGGCGATATTAATTTCACGCAAGCTAAATTGAAACCCACTGCAGACGAACTCGCTGCTATTGCAGAAAGAATTCGAAGCTCATTTTAATTTTTTCTTTTCGCGATCAGGGTTGTCTTTCAAAAAGGTATCCCATCCTGAATATGACTTACCTGTTGTCGTTTTTTTACTGCCTACTTTTTTTACTGTTACAGACTGTTGCGTTTCAACGATTTTATTCTGAAAATAATGACATAATGCCACTGCTAATGCATCGGTAGCATCCAAAAATTTCGGTTGTTCTTCATATTTAAAAATTTGTTGTAACATGGCGGCAACTTGCTCCTTTGATGCAGCCCCTCGTCCAGTAATCGATTGCTTTATCTTACGAGGCGTGTATCCAAACACAGGAATCTGTCGATACAATGCAGCAGCAATTGCAACCCCTTGCGCTCTACCAAGTTTTAACATTGATTGCACGTTTTTCCCAAAGAAAGGTTCTTCAATGGCTAACTCATCTGGATGATGCGTTTCAATTAACTCAAGTAAAGTTTCGAAAATTATTTTTAGCCTACTATAATGTTCGTCTTCCTTATCGAGCTTTAAAATACTGGCAGAAATTAAATGCACGGAATTCCCTTTTACACAAATGATCGCATAACCCATCACTACAGTACCAGGATCGATACCCAAAATTATTCGTTCACTAACCATTCGCTCTTTTTCTTTTTTCGTTTTTCTGATAAAACTCCCAGCAAATAATCCCTGCACAAACAGCAACATTTATGGAATGCTTTATTCCTTGTTGCGGAATCTCAATACAATAATCACAAAGGTTAATAATATCTTGATGTACACCATCCATCTCATGTCCTAATATTAAGGCAATAGGTTGATCCTTTAATTGAAAATCTTGCAATAGAATACTTGTAGTTACTTGTTCAATTGCAACTATACAATAACCATCCTTTTTCAAACTCTCTACAGCAAGATCTGTTGTTTCAAAATATTTCCAAAATACCGATTCTGTTGCGCCTAATGCTGTTTTTAATATATCTTTATTCGGTGGAATAGCAGCGATTCCGCAGAGGTAAATTGCTTTCGCTGCAAAAGCATCGGCCGTCCGAAAAATCGATCCAACATTTAATGCACTTCTTACATTATCCAATACAAGAACAAATGGTAATTTTTCCTGTTCCTTATAGTCGTTTAGGCTGGGTCTTCCTAATTCATCATTACGTAGCTTCTGCACGATTGGGTATCTTTATCGCGCAAAGTTAGCCATGCTTGTGAAAGAAGAGACACCATTAATGCAACAATACAATAGTATCAAGGCGAAATACCCTGATGCTTTGTTATTATTCCGTGTAGGAGATTTTTATGAGACCTTTAATGCTGATGCTGTTAAAGCCTCTCAAGTATTAGGAATCGTACTTACTAAACGAGGAAGCGGTTCCGCCTCAGAAATGGAACTCGCAGGATTTCCACACCATTCACTCGATACCTATCTGCCCAAATTAGTTCGTGCTGGGATGAGAGTTGCAATCTGTGATCAGCTTGAGGATCCAAAAACAACAAAAAAAATTGTTAAACGTGGCGTAACTGAAGTCATAACCCCTGGTGTAGCTTTTAGTGATAAAATTCTTGATCATAAATCAAATAATTTTTTAGCCGCTGTATATGTCGATCATGATGGTTATTATGGTTTAGCATTGCTCGATGCAAGCACTGGTGAATTTTTAGTTGCAGAAGGAAACAGTGATTATATCGATAAGTTGTTGATGAGTTTTAGTCCTTCTGAAATTCTTGTTCCGCGTCCTAAATTAAAAGCTTTCGAAGAACGTTACGGAAGTAAATTTTATACGTATTCACTTGAAGAATGGATTTTTCAATCACTCTTCGCGAAAGAAACATTGTTAAAACATTTCGGCACCACTTCATTAAAGGGTTTTGGTATTGAAGATATGAATGCAGGTATCATTGCAGCGGGCGCAACCTTGCATTACTTACAACAAACACAACATGATTTACTCGGGCATATTAATGCAATCTCACGCATTGATGAAGATAAATATGTTTGGCTGGATCGATTTACAATTCGAAATCTTGAATTAGTAAGCTCTCCGCATGAGCGCGCAAAAACATTGTTAGATGTAATGGATTTTACAGTGTCGCCCATGGGCGCACGGTTATTAAGAAGATGGTTGCTAATGCCATTAAAAGAACAACAATTAATAAATGATCGATTAGATGTTGTTGATTATTTTACGAAGCAATCACTATTTGCAGATCAACTAGAATTGCAATTAAAATTGATTGGTGATCTCGAACGTTTAACATCACGCATTGCAATAAGAAAACTTTCTCCAAGAGAAGCATCACAAGTTCGAAGAGCGTTATCAGCAATTCAACCAATACGAGAACTCTGCGAAAAAACAGGACAGCCATCGTTAATTTCATGTGGAGAATTAATTAATCCATGTAACAATCTTTTACAACAGTTATGTAAAGCTTTAGTAGATGATCCTACCTCACAAATTGCAAAAGGTGGTGCGATCAGAAAAGGTTACGATGTGTCGTTAGATGAATTGCGTTCTTTATCATCCGACGGGAAAGATTATTTATTAAGAATACAAAGAGAAGAAATTGAACGTACTGGAATTACTTCGTTAAAGATTGGCTTCAACAATGTTTTTGGATATTATATTGAAGTAACAAATACACATAAAGATAAAGTTCCATCAGGATGGATGCGTAAGCAAACATTAACAAATGCCGAACGATACATTACGGAAGAACTAAAAGTTTACGAAGAGAAAATATTAGGCGCCGAAGAAAAAATTCTTTCTATTGAAGATAAATTATTTTCTGAGTTAGTTACTGTAATGACCGAATACATACCGGCCCTACAACAAAATGCATCTCAACTTGCCCGATTAGATTGCCTATTATCTTTTGCAAGAGCGTCTGTTAAAAATAATTATGTTCGGCCACATCTGAATGATGGATATGCACTCGATATTCGAAGTGGTCGTCACCCGGTGTTGGAACAACAGCTGCCATTAGGTGAAGCGTATGTTCCCAATGATGTTTATCTCGATCAAGATCAACAGCAAATAATAATGATTACGGGCCCTAATATGGCTGGTAAATCAGCATTACTTCGCCAAACAGCATTGATTGTTTTAATGGCTCAAGCAGGATCATTTGTTCCTGCGCAACATGCAGAAATTGGAATCGTTGATAAAATTTTTACGAGAGTAGGGGCATCCGATAACATTTCGCAAGGGGAATCAACTTTTATGGTGGAGATGAATGAAACAGCGAGTATCTTACATAATATTTCCCCGCGGAGTTTAGTGTTACTCGATGAAATTGGAAGAGGTACAAGTACGTATGATGGAATTTCTATTGCTTGGGCAATTGCAGAGTTTCTTCACGAACACCCAGCAGCACAACCAAAAACATTGTTCGCAACGCATTATCATGAGTTAAATGAGATGACATCTCGTTTCTCGAGGATCAAGAACTACAATATTTCGATCCGTGAAAGTGGAAATCAAATTTTATTTTTAAGAAAACTAGTTCCTGGTGGTTCCGAACACAGTTTCGGAATCCATGTTGCTAAAATGGCGGGAATGCCAGCACAAGTTTTACATCGATCAGAACAAATGCTAGAAACCTTGGAAAAGGCTCATAGTAATACAGAATTGGTGAAAGCATCTTCCAATAAACAACAGTTAGATCAATTTCAACTAAGCTTTTTTCAACTTGATGACCCATTATTGGAGCAAATAAGAGACGAAATATTCAATATCGACATCAATATTCTTACGCCAGTGGAGGCTTTAATGAAGCTAAATGAAATTAAGAAGTTGATAACGAGGGAGAAAGTAAAGATAAGTAGCTAAAATTTGCTGTTATGTGTAGATAAAACTAAATTTGACCTCCGAAAAAATCGGTTGTCGTTAACTGATTTTGAGTAATGTTCTTAAAAAAATGCGAAAGTAGCTCATCCCGATAGCTATCGGGAGGTAGAGAGACACTTTCAAGGTACTGTTCGGTTTGCCGAAATAGTAAAACAGTATTTGTTCTTATAAAAATGCGAAAGTAGCTCAGTTGGTAGAGCGCGACCTTGCCAAGGTCGAGGTCGCCGGTTCGAACCCGGTCTTTCGCTCCAAAGCCCTCTTGGAGGGCTTTTATTTTTTTATATCGGCTGCAATTTGTAGAATTCTAATACTTTTGCGCCTCTTCATTCTTGTGATTGAAGATTGTTCTTTGCTCGGGTGGTGGAATTGGTAGACACGCAGGACTTAAAATCCTGTGGCCTTAACAGCTGTACGGGTTCGACTCCCGTCCCGAGTACATTTTAATTATTTTAATGACCTTGTAAATTATTTATTTACAAGGTCATTTCGTTTGGTAATAACACAAAAATTTACCGTTTTTTATTAGAGTTTCTACTGCAATTTTAATTTGCAATTTATTGTTTATGTGCCCATTTTTTTGATAACCAAAATATCCTTGATCATCCTATCTTTACAAACCTAATAGATTTTATTAAATAATTAATTCAGGTGGAAAGTAATTTCTCGAAATGAAGTTATTAATTATTATTTAGTATTGCTATTCCCTCCCCAATCCATACTTAAATATCCTAGTAAATAACATAGACAATGAATAAGAAACCATCTGTAAAATCAATCAGTAAATATGCAACTCCAATACGCTCCATGATGCGCGCTGGAACAGATAATGAAGTGGAGAATGAATATAAATCTTGGTCTGCCGAATTCGATCAAAATGGATTACCTACTGAAGAAATAAAATATTTTGATAATGGACAGATTGAAGAAATTCATCATTATGAATATAACGACAAAGGAAATACGTTAAAGCATAAAATTACTGTCCCTGGTGAAGGTATAGAAGAAAGTTTTATCACCGAACGTGATGCAAATGGTAATCCTATAAAAATCACTAAATACTATGGGGAAGAAGCAGGTGAAGTAACGTTGTACACCTATAATACTAATGCAAAACCAATTCAAATTGATCAATACGATGCCGATGGTGAACATGAACAAACCGAATGGTTGATATATGATGATCAAAGTAAAGCAATCAAAAAGCACGTAAAAAATTATCAAGATGAAACAGAAACATTTTATGTGTTTTCATACAATGATAAAAACCTGTTAACCTTGCAGGAAGAACAAGATGCAGAAGGAAAACTTGTTGGCAGATTGAGTTTTGATTATGATGAAGAAGGTAAAGAGGTTAACTCTAAACAAACTAACGAAGACAATAAAAAAATTGCAGAAGTTCTGACTATTTACAATGAACTTGGTAAAATGATCCGACGTGAATCACATAGTTTTTATGTCAGAATTTCCGAATATGAGTATGATGGAAAAGGGAATCTTGTAGAAGAAGCATTAAGCGATGAAAACGGATATGTAATCACCCGAAGCCGATATGTTTACGACGAGAAGGATCATGTAATTGAAGAGACACTTTATGAAACTGATTTAACAAGAGCGGGTCGTGATACACATCTCATTCATCGTTATGAATATGCCTTTAGAGATTAAATTTATTTAACATAATACTATTTTGCTTGTTATTATTAATATCAAATTGTTTTCATGGCATATAAAAACCTAGAGCACTTTATACGTGTGTTAGAAGAAGCAGGAGAGTTAGTTCGCATTTGCGAATTTGTAAGTCCTGAATTGGAAATTACAGAGATAACAGATCGCGTCTCAAAAGAATATGGCCCTGCTTTATTATTCGAAAATACAGGCTACGATTTCCCTGTTCTCATCAATTCAATGGGCACTGAAAAGCGTATGGCAATGGCACTCGGAGTAGAAAAGCTTGATGACATCGCCCAGGATATAGAAGAACTTTTCAAATCGCTTACAAGCCCAAAAAACTCAATGCTTGATAAATTAAAGATGCTCCCTCAGTTAGGAGAAATAGCATCTTGGATGCCAAAAAACATAAGTGGAAAAGGTGCTTGCCAAGAGGTGATTATGAAAGATCCCGACATCACAAAATTGCCTGTGTTGAAATGTTGGCCAGAAGATGGAGGCCCTTTCTTAACACTTCCTGTAATACAAACCAAAGATCCACTCACTGGAATTCGCAATGTGGGATTATATCGAATGCAAGTTTTTAATCCAACATTAACTGCAATGCATTGGCATCGACATAAAGTTTCTGCACGCCATTTTAATGAATATAAAAAGTTAGGACAACGTATGCCTGTCGCAGTTACAATAGGTGGTGACCCAGCATACACGTATTCTGGAACAGCACCTTTACCTGATGGTGTGGATGAATTTATGTTAGCAGGATTTTTGCGCAAGAAACGTGTTGAATTAGTACAATGTTTAACAATTGATATGCAAGTTCCAGCAGATGTTGATTTTGTTATTGAGGGTTATATTGAACCTGACGAAGAATATATTTGGGAAGGTCCTTTCGGAGATCATACAGGTTATTATTCACTTGCAGATTTTTATCCGCGTTTTCATATCACTGCAATTACGCATCGTAAAAATCCTGTTTACCTCGCAACGATTGTAGGGATTCCTCCTCAAGAAGATGCATGGATTGGGAAAGCAACAGAAAGAATTTTTTTGGCTCCAATAAAGATGACAGCAGTACAAGAAATTGTTGATATGGTATTGCCTGTTGAAGGTGTATTTCATAATCTAGTTATTGTAAAAATTAAAAAAGATTATCCTGGACAAGCATTAAAAGTAATGAATTCCTTATGGGGCGCAGGTCAAATGATGTTTACTAAAATGATGATCGTTGTTGATGGTGATGTAAACATTCATGATCAATATGAGGTGGCAAAATATATTTCAGAAAATGTAGATCCACTTCGTGATTTTCAATTTAGTCAGGGCCCAACGGATGTGCTTGACCACTCTTGCTCTCGAATGGCATTCGGAGGAAAATTAGGTCTAGATGCAACAAAAAAGATGCAAGAAGAAATTGATCCTGCATCACCAGAATATGCAATCGATCAAAATCAATTAGAGTCATCAATAGCAAAAATTGAAACCGTAATAAAAAAATATCCTGAATTCCATCAAGTGAATACACGCTTATTAAAAACTGGAATTCCATTAATGTTTATTGCTATCGAAAAAAATAAACAAGGTCATATAAAAGATGTTTCAAAAAAATTATTCTCTGATGATGCTTTTGCTCCAGTAAAAGTTTTAATATTTCTTGAACACTCCATGGACATTAGCGATATCGCCGATGCAGTATGGCGGTTCTCAAATAATGTAGATCCAAAACGTGATCATCTTTTAATATCAGCATCTCAAAAAGGTGAAGTAAATCATATTGTATTTGATGGAACACGTAAAACGAAGGAGTTTGATGGCTTCGATCGTGAATGGCCAAATATCTTGGCTTCTGATGAAAAAACTATTGCCAGAGTTGATGCCATTTGGGACAAATTAGGTCTCGGAAAATTTATTCCTTCCCCTTCAAAAAAATATAGAACACAATTGTATAAAGGTGGAGCTGTAGCTCTTGAGTAGTATGATGCAACGTTTAGCCTTTTGGTTTTTTCTTATATTCAAACCAGGCGACAACAGGATAATGATCACTCAAATTATTTTTTAATATATCAAAGCGGTACGTTTGAAAATTATCTTGATGTAAAATGTAATCAATTCTATAAGGAGCAAATGATCCAGAATAGGTTAATCCAAATCCTTTTCCTTTCTCTATAAATGCATCTTTCAAATTTTTTCCTACCGACTCATAGGTATATGAAAATGGCGGATCATTAAAATCCCCACAAACAATATACGGATACTTGCATAACTGTAAATCGGCACACAATTCATCAACTTGTAATGATCTTCGAATGGATGCTCTTTTCAATCTAGCAATAATATTATGAACGCCATTTAAAATGTGTTCGTTACTTCCCGAATCAGGGTTTTCTAAAAACTCATAGTCTTCTTCCTTAAAATGATTCGACTGAAAATGTACATTGTAAACACGGATGGTATCGCCCTCTATGATCATATCAGAATACATCCCGAAATTACTTTTATTCTGTACATAAAAAACTTTCCCTCCCCCAACAATTGGATATTTGCTAAACGTAGCAAGTCCCCAGTGATCAGTTTCTCTTAATGTAATTCCATATTCAACATGTCGATATGCATTCTTTAAAATTTTTGAAATAGTATCGTTATTCGAAAAATGATTTTTAGGATTGTCAGTATGATAATATTCTTGCATGCATAAAATTGTTGGTTGTTCTTTCGAAATTAACGAAAGGATTTTCGCACGCGTTTTCATGTTGCCAGTCCAATTGTATAAATCAAATAAACGAACATTATAACTCATAATCTTTATTGCCTTTGTGGGAGGTACAACATCCATACTAAAAAGATGAGGCCGGTATAATTGCGTAATTTTATCATATCCCATAATAATAACTACTGCCGAAATAAGTACAAAGCGATGAAATCTTAACATCCAATAAATGAGAAATCCAATATTGATGAGGAGTAAAAATGGATATGCGATTGAAAATAATTCTAACATCCAAAATCGAGCAGGACTAATACCAGGCGCTACTTGTGAAAGAAGCAATAAAAGGGCTGCAATTAAATTGATGGCGACTAAACCAGTTTTAATTACCCCAGGATTCTTCTTGATTTTCGTTGTATTCTCGTTCATTTACTTACCAACAAATTAAATCAAAATATTGCTTAAAACTACGAATGGATGATCAACCTTTTAACTTTGCACTAATGAAAACTATTATCCCTCTTGATTTAGGCTTTTCTCCGTGCCCAAATGATACTTTTATTTTTGATGCATTAGTCAATAATCGCATAAGCAACTCATTTAAAATAAATTATGAACTTCTAGATGTTGAGGCACTTAATATAAACGCAAAAATCAACAAATTAGATGTAACAAAGCTAAGTTTTGCTGCTTACGCCTATGTTTCTAATCATTACCAAATATTATCGGCAGGTAGCGCACTCGGAAAAAACTGCGGACCACTGATTATTAGTAAAGTACCTCTATTGTTAAATGATTTAACCAATTGCAAAGTCGCTATCCCTGGAAAATATACTACCGCCAATCTTTTGATGAGCATCTTCGTTCCTGCATGCAAAAACAAAGTGGAGATGCTCTTTTCTGAGATTGAAGATGCCGTTTTGTACGGAGATTACGATGCTGGACTTATTATACATGAAAATCGATTTACTTATCAACAGAGGGGGCTTCTAAAAGTTGCTGATATGGGCGAGTTATGGGAAAGCAATACTGGATTTCCAATTCCGTTGGGATGTATCGCCGTCCGTCGATCGCTCTCAGAGGAATTAAAAAAGAAAATTAATAAAAGCATTCGAGATTCCGTTGAATATGCTTTCGCAAATCCAAAAGATTCGCAGGATTTTGTTAGTAATAATGCTCAGGAAATGAGTCGTGAAGTACAACAACAACATATTAACCTCTACGTGAACGAATTTTCAATAGATTTGGGCAACGAGGGTAAGTCAGCAATAACTGAACTTTTTTCGAAAGGCACAGAGCTTGGATTATTGCCAATATTAAGTGAACCAATATTTATACATGAATAAATAGTTTAACATGATTGTAGTTACAGGCGCAGCTGGTTTTATAGGCAGTTGTTTGGTAAGTAAATTAAATTCGTTAGGACATACGAACCTTATTCTTGTTGATGATTTTTCGAAGATCGAAAAAGCAGAAAATCTTCACAACAAAAAATTTGAGTCTAAAATCGAAAGAGTTCATTTTGAAAAATGGCTGGAGCAAAATCCAGGAAAGATTTCTTATGTATTTCATATCGGTGCACGAACTGATACAAGCGAATTTGATAAAGAAATTTTCGATCGGTTAAATGTTGCTTACTCAAAAATGCTTTGGAATTATTGTGTAAAAAATGATACCCCTTTTGTGTACGCGTCCTCTGCAGCAACTTATGGTGGTGGAGAATTTGGATACATAGATGATGAAATAAAAATTCCAAAGTTGCAACCCTTGAATCCTTATGGATGGTCGAAACAAGAATTTGATATTTGGGCTTTACAACAAACGCAAACTCCACCAAATTGGGTTGGCTTAAAATTCTTTAATGTTTATGGACCCAATGAATACCATAAAGACAGAATGGCATCCGTTATCATGCATGCCTTTAATCAGATCAAAGCAAATGGTAAAGTGAAATTATTTCGATCTCATCGACCAGAATTTAAAGATGGTTGGCAAATTCGCGATTTCGTTTATGTGAAAGATGTAGTAGCAGTTTGTATTTATTTATTTGAGAATAAAATTCAATCAGGAATCTATAATTTGGGAACTGGTAAAGCACGCTCGTTTTATGATCTTGCTGTTGCAACGTTTAATGCAATGAATACAAAAGTAGATATTGATTTCATCGATATCCCTGCCGATATAAGAGAAAAATATCAATATTTTACCGAAGCAGATATGTCGAAATTAATCGAGACAGGATATAAAACTCCATTTATAAGTTTAGAAGATGGAGTAGGGGATTACGTAAAAAATTATCTACAATCGAATAATTATTTATAGATGTTATTAAGAAATTTTTCATCTAACATCACTTCAATAAGAATAAAAGAATGAATATTAAAGCACTCATTAACTCCAAAGTTTTTCGTTATTTTATTTCTGCAGGAATTGCAACTTGGGTAGATATTACTATTTATTTTTTAGCATATAATTATATTTATCAGAAATCGGATATTGATATGTTTGGGATGATTACAGTCTCCGCAGCAACAGCATCTTTAATCTTATCTTATACCTGTGGTTTAATAACAAATTTTTTAATCACGAAATTTATGGTATTCAAAGAATCCGATTTAGAAACGCACAAACAACTTTTTCGATACGTACTTGTAGCGATTGTAATTCTTGGATTTAATTATGTAATGATGAGCTTTCTTATAAAGAAATTGGAATGGTATCCTACTATCGCCAGGGCTACTTCTGCATTAACTATTGGCGTTTTAAGTTTCGTTATACACAAAACATTTTCCTTTCGTGTGAGTGCCGATAAGAAAGAAGTTTTATAACTGGTTTTTTAATTCCTCAAGGTAAGATCTGATCTTTAAAAGCGATTCTCTGATTTCAACTTGTTGCTCAAGGTCACTCTTGTTATCTTTAAGTTTCTTCTTCGCGCCATCTAAAGTATAACCTCTTTCTTTTACTAAATGGTAAATCAATTTTAGGTTAGATAAATCTTCAGTTGTAAATAATCTATTTCCCTTTTTGTTTTTCTTTGGTTGCAATACTTCAAATTCATTTTCCCAAAAACGTATTAATGAAGTATTCACCTTAAATATTTCAGCTACTTCACCAATACTGTAATAAAGCTTTTGTTGCTCTTTATCAAAATCTATTAATGGCACCATGATGATATTTTTTAGATTGATGATTGTAAATTATGATCAATCGAATGACTGATTTTGTTGTGATGCCATCTCTCGTACTTTTTCATATTCTTCAGCACTTAAATCGTTAAAGAAGAAGTTTATTGGATCAATTTTTTGTCCATTCTTTATGACTTCATAATGCACATGAGGACCTGTTGACGATCCCGTGTTTCCAACATATCCAATGATGTCTCCACGCTTTACATGTTGCCCTTGCGTGACATTAAATCTGCTCATGTGACCATATAAAGTTTCATAACCAAATCCATGATTCAACATCACGTTGTTGCCATACCCACGACCATTATATTCAACTTTTGTTACAACAGCATTTCCAGTAGCATATATTTCAGTTCCAATAGGCGCAGTAAAATCAATACCATCATGCATGATTACCGTTTTATAAATTGGATGAACACGGTATCCAAAACCAGATGCAATGCGCGTTAGTGTTTTATTTGATACGGGCTGAATTCCTGGAATGGAAGCAAGTAATTCTCCTTTCTTTTTCACCAACTCAAAAACTTCGTCGTATGATTTACTTTGTATATATAATTGACGGTATAATTTATCCAACTTTTGTGAAGTGTTTGTCATCAAATCAGAATTATCAAAACCTTCTAATTCCTTATATCGATTTACACCACCATATCCCGCTTCACGAACGGTTGATGGAATTGGTTCTGCTTCAAAAATGACTCGATAAATCTGATCATCTTTTTGTTGTAAATCCGTTAGTACAGCAGATGCCAACTGCATTCTTTGTTGTATCAATTCATACTGCAAATTCATCTCATTTAATTCTCTACTTAACTGCTTTTCTTTTGGTGAATTTAAAAAAGAATACGCAAAAAGTAAAACGATAGATCCAAATACCAATGCCGATGCCAACCAGCCCATCACTCTCCAAAATCTCTTTTTGAAACTGATAATGACCCGCTCGTATTTTAACGACTCAGTATTGAAGTAGTATTTAGCCTTCGGCATTAATCATTTTTTAACTTTGCAATCTTACAAAAATAGAAGAATTAAGCCTAGTTCCATCCAATGAATAATTTGAGTTCCTCCGCTATACGCCAAGCATTCCTCGATTTCTTTAAATCTAAAGGTCATACTATCGTTATCTCAGCACCAATCGTTGTAAAAAACGACCCAACACTGATGTTCACCAACGCCGGAATGAATCAGTTTAAAGATATCATCCTTGGTAATATTCAACCATTCGCTACTCGTGTGGCCAATACACAAAAGTGCTTGCGCGTATCTGGTAAACACAATGACCTCGAGGAAGTTGGTGTGGATACCTATCATCATACCATGTTCGAGATGCTTGGAAATTGGTCGTTTGGTGATTATTTTAAGAAAGAAGCAATTGCATGGGCATGGGAATTACTTACAGAAGTTTATAAGCTTCCCAAAGATCGTTTGTATGTAACGGTATTTGAAGGTGACCTAAAAGAAAATTTAGCTTTTGATCAAGAAGCTTATGATTGCTGGAAAGCCTTAATAGCAGAAGATCGTATTTTGATGGGTAACAAAAAGGATAATTTTTGGGAGATGGGAGATATGGGTCCTTGTGGCCCTTGCTCAGAAATTCATTTTGATTTGCGTACCGATGCTGAACGTAAAAAAGTGGATGGTGCATCACTCGTGAATATGAGCGATCCTCAAGTGATCGAAGTATGGAACAATGTATTCATGGAATTTAATCGTAAAGCAGATAGTAGTCTTGAATCACTTCCTGCACGACATGTTGATACGGGTATGGGCTTCGAACGTTTGTGCGTGGCCGTACAACAGCATAAATCAAATTACGATACGGATGTGTTTCAGCCTACGATTCAATATATCGAAAAGGCTTCAGGAATAAAATACGGAGCGAATGAAAAAACGGATATCGCCATGCGCGTTTTAGCTGATCACATTCGTGCGATTTCTTTTACAATTGCCGATGGTCAACTTCCATCAAATAATAAAGCTGGCTATGTTATCAGAAGAATTCTTCGTCGTGCGGTGCGTTATGCATTCACATTTTTAAATATCAAAGAACCATTTCTCTATAAATTAGTTGCCTTAATTTCTGAACAATTTAAAGATGTATTTACAGAATTAAAAGCACAAGAAGATTTTGTTGCTCGCGTAATTCAAGAAGAAGAAATATCTTTTTTGCGAACATTAGATACAGGCATTAAAAAGTTTGAAGCATGGAAAGAAAATACCATTGCTGGAGATTTTGCTTTTGAATTATACGATACTTACGGCTTCCCAATTGATCTCACACAATTGATGGCTCGTGAAAGTGGTAAAGAAGTAGATATGGATGGCTTTCATGCTTGCATGAATGATCAAAAAAATCGCTCACGTAAAGCTACTGCTATAAGTACTGATGATTGGGTGCAAGTAAGTGATGATGTTGAAGTAGAATTTGTTGGTTACGATGCCTTGGAAGCAGACTCTTCTCTGATAAAATACCGTAAGGTAAAGAAGGTGAATAAAGAACAATATCAGTTAGTGTTAAGCAAAACGCCATTCTATGCGGAAAGCGGTGGACAAGTTGGTGATACTGGAATCCTAACATACAACGGTAAACAACTTCGCATTACGGATACACAAAAAGAAAATAATTTAATCATTCATTTTGTAGATGAATTGCCTGTTGATTTAGATGTTGTATTTCATGCAAAGGTAGATGTCACACGACGTTCGTCTATTTCTAAAAATCATAGTGCTACACATTTATTGCATGCAGCATTAAAAGAAGTTTTAGGAAATCATGTTGCACAAAAAGGTTCTTTGGTAAATGATGAACATACACGTTTTGATTTTTCTCATTTTGCAAAAATTACAGATGAGGAATTGAAAAAAATTGAACAAATTGTAAATCGTAAAGTGCGTGAGAATATTTCGCTTAATGAACAACGTAATATTCCCATTGCACAAGCTAAAGCAGAAGGCGCAACGGCACTCTTCGGTGAAAAATATGGCGACTTCGTTCGTGTAATCACTTTTGATAAAAATTATTCAGTTGAACTTTGTGGAGGAACACACATTAAGGCAACAGGAGAAATTGGTTACTTTAAAGTGCTTGCTGAAAGTGCCGTTGCTGCTGGTGTTCGTCGTTTGGAAGCAACTACTGCGGATCATGCTGAAGCATTTTTAGTAGACCAGTTATCAAATTTAGATAAAATAAAAGAGCTCTTAAAAAATCCTGCTGATATTGTAAAAGGAATTGAAAGTGTTTTGGATGAAAATGCAAAATTACGTGAACAACTCAATTTATTTAATCACGAAAAGGCCCAAGTAATAAAAGCAGAATTATTGAAGAAGGTTCAAACGTTAAATGGCATTAACACCATTATTGAAGAAGTAAATCTTACTGCTGAATCCATAAAAAATATTTCTTTCGAGATAAAAAATCAAATTGATAATTTATTTCTTTTACTGGGTTCTAATGTTGATAGCAAACCGCATTTGTCTTTAATCATGTCAGAAAATTTAGTTGCCGATAAAGGATTAAATGCCACAACAATTATTCGCACACTTGCTAAAGAAATTCAAGGTGGAGGAGGAGGACAACCTTTCTACGCAACTGCGGGAGGTAAAAATCCAGAAGGATTAGCAAATGCAATTATGCGCGGAAAACAATTGATAGCTTCGTAATTTTAATAATAGTGATAAAAAAAGCGCGGAAGAATTTATTCTTCTGCGCTTAATTCTTAATTCTTTTAAACCGTTGCAGCTTTCGATTTCTCAATCTGTTGTTTCATCCAATCAGTAGTTACAGATCCCGGACGTTCGATAGGTGATCCTAAAGCACGATCCCAAAGTAAACTTGTAAGTACTCCAATAGCTCGTGACACACCAAACAATACAGTATAAAAATCGTATTCTGTTAATCCATAATGAATCAATAAAACGCCGGAGTGTGCATCAACATTAGGCCATGGATTTTTAATCTTACCTGTTGCTTTTAAAATTTCTGGAACAACTTCATATAACATCTGCACTATTTTGAAAAGTTCATCATCCGCTAAATGCGTTTGAGCAAATTCCATCTGTGCAATATAACGAGGATCGGTTTTGCGCAATACAGCATGTCCGTAACCAGGCACCACACGACCTTCTGCTAAAGTCTTTTCAACGTATTCTTTTATTTGTTCTTTTGTTGGCATTGCGCCTTTATAAAATTCGCGTAAATCATAAATCCAACGAACCACCTCTTGGTTTGCTAAACCATGTAAAGGACCTGCTAAACCATTCATTCCTGATGCAAGTGAATAATAAGCATCACCTAATGCAGAGCCCACAAGATGTGTGGTGTGAGCAGAAACGTTTCCACCTTCATGATCAACATGGATTGTCAAATACAAACGCATCAATGCTTTCATACCATCATCATCAAATCCTAACATGTGTGCGAAGTTTGCACCCCAATCTAATTTCGGATCTGGCTCAATATGTACACTGTCTTTGTAAGTACGACGATAAATATATGCTGCAATGCGAGGAAGACGAGCTATCAAATTCATGATGTCTTCGTACATCGGATCCCAATACTGTTTCTTA
>JANXSD010000143.1 GCA_025352785.1 Bacteroidota bacterium | reverse complement strand
CATCATCCAATACATAACCCAGCAATTTATTCCTGCAAGGAATGAACCAGTAACAAATCCTAATACGATACTTTGATGATGCACCATTGCCCAAAGTCCACCACAAATACCTAAACCAATTTTCATCGTACTGCCAACTTTATGATACCAGGCTGCGAGTTCACTTCTTGGAATCAAAACTGTTCGCTGATGAATAAGTGTTTTGCGATAAACGCTTGTACTTGTAACACGTTGACAATTTAAAAATACTTTTGCGGGATTTACTCCTGCTATAGCACCTTTTTTAAAATAGCAATTATTTTCATCAACATGAAAATGTAATTCATTCGATGTAACTTTTTTTCGATCATAATTAATTGTTGCCACAGGAATAATAATTTCTCCCGTTATCATTGGACAAACTGTATACGTCAATAACGTTTCGCGTAAAGCAATTCCATCATGCGTATTGATGCGATGATTTACAGTGGGTCCTGAAGTGATGTAACATCCTGAAATTTCTGGTCTTTTAAAAAACCTTCCTTCACTTCCAAAAGCAAATGTCAACTCCACTTCTTCATTTCGTTTTACAGTTGATCGATTAATTTCAGCATATATAAATCGATCAAATTCTTGTGATGGGATGTAATAAAAATTCTCACGCTGTTGGTCGTAACGATTTCGTTTCGTCACATCAGCCAATACTTGATACGCTTCATTAATTTTTCGAAAACGCTCAGTAGCTCCGTCATCATTTCTATTCCGATCAGGATGATGGAGAAAAGCTAAGCGATGAAATGCCTTCTTGATTTCTGTAGCAGAAGCCGACGAATTAACTTCGAGTAAGACATAATAATCGACTTCGTTACTGCTCATCTGATTTTCAAAGATAAATCTATTGCCTTAATGATTGGAACTTACATGGGTTGAAGCATTATAGTAATAATTAAATCTTAGTCATATTTCTATGATTCTTAATGTTTTAGCTGCATTTATTACATTTGAAGATGAAGATTAATTTGATCCTCAAACAATAAAACACATTTTATCTGCATATTGATATGGAACGATATTTTTGTGCTCGATGGCGAGATTCCGCAAACCCTTCCTTATTCTATTATCGATATTGTCTGTTATTACGTTATTCGTGGTGATTGCGAATTGGTTGATAGGACCAAGAGTGAAAGGAATTGTGACGGAACAGATCAATAAAAATCTTTCAGTTCCGATTCAAGTGGAGGATATTCAATTTTCGCTCTTGAGCCATTTTCCGTATGCAAGTGTTGATTTCGTTACGATTCGCACCAATGGTTCAAATTATTCAGTTATTCGTGAACCTCTTGTTGATGCAAAGCATGTGTATTTAATGTTTAATCTTTTCAATGTTTTTGGAGATAGTTTAAAGCTCAAGAAAATTATAATTCATGATGCAAATATCAATTGTTATGTTGATGCAGATGGGAAAACGAATTATGATATCTTTAAAAAAGATAGTACCAAAAAAGAAAGTTTTAATTTAGAGGTGGAAGAAGTAGAACTCGATAATGTTAAATTTTTCTTCCAAAGCAAAATAGCAAAAAGAGATTATCGTATCGATGCAAAACATTTAAAGTTAAATGGTAAATTTAATGAGCAGATATATGATTTGAATGCGGAAGGTTCCTTGTTTGTTCAAACTTTTAAGATTGATAATGTGAATTATATTGATCATAAAGAAACAAATATAAATGTTTCGTTACGTGTTGATCAGCGGAATGCTGCGTACATTATTTCGAAAGGTAATTTACAGATTGCAGATTTAAAACTAGAAGCCACTGGTGATTTTAAAACTAAAGATCCAGGAACGGAAATTAATTTAAATGTTAAAAGTGAAAATGCAGGTTTAAGAGAATTATTATCACTTATTCCTGGGGTGTATACAGAAAGATTAAAGAACTATCGATACGATGGTGATATCTATTTTAACATGCAAATTAATGGCATTAGTGATAAGGAACACACGCCCTTAGTAATTGCAGATTTCGGAACAAAGAATGCGTCTTTAATGCCACGCTCAAGTGATTACAAACTAAAAAACATTCGCTTTAAAGGAAATTACAAAAGCCGCGTTTCTGCATCACAACCAATAAGTAGATTACAGTTAAATGGACTAGAAGCTAGTTTGGAAGGACAAGCAATAAAAGCAAATTTATTAATCGAAGACTTTTCAAATCCTTATATTGATTTGAATGTGCACAGTAAAATTAATCTCGAAGTGTTAAGTCGTTTTTATATGCCCGATACCCTCGAATCTATCTCTGGAGAGGTTCAGTTAGATGCTGTGATTAAAGGTCATAGTAAAGATAAAACCAGCTGGCAATCGAATGGGAGTTTGACCTCACAAAATGTTGCATTTAAAATAAAAGGAAAAGACGTACACTTTACTGGATTCAATGCGAAATTAGAGTTGCAAGGAAATCAATTGGCAGTGAAAGATTTCAAAGGAAACGCAGCAGGCTCTGATTTTTATATTGTTGGAAACTTCGATAATGTGTTGGGTTATTTTCTTACTAAGGATGAAAAAATTTCTGGAAAAGCATCACTAACATCTCGCAATATTGATCTCAATGAACTGTTAGAAGATAAAAAACATACTACCGTTTCCGATACCAGTTACCGACTTGATTTCTCTCCTCGATTAAATCTAGATTTGAAATTAAATATCGCAATGATAACGTTTCGAAAATTCGATGCATGGCAAATCAATGGAAATGTATCTCTTCAAAACAAAGTTTTATCAACGCAAAATCTTAATTTAAAAACATGCGAAGGTAATCTGGGATTAAATGGAAAAATTGATGCCTCACGTAATGACAGTATCTTAATTGCAATTGATGCTTCTGTAAATAAAATTAACATCAATCAGTTGTTTTCACAACTAGGAAATTTTGGTCAAAATGTAATTGAAGATAAAAACGTGAATGGAATAATTACTGCTAACATTCAGTTTGCATCGATGTGGAGTAAAAATTTACATTGCAATATGGATCGCATTTATGTGAAGAGCGACCTCACCATTGAAAATGGAGAGCTTAATAATTTCGAGCCAATGCTTGCACTTTCCAAATTTTTAAAGGGAGCTGATTTACGTAAAATAACTTTTAGCACTTTACGAAATCAAATCGAAATCAAAAACCAAACTATATATATTCCTTCCATGCACATCCAATCAAATGTTTTGGATTTAACGGCATCCGGAACACATACTTTTAACAATATGGTCGATTATAAACTTCAACTTTTACTATCTCAATTAATGGGTAAAAAGGTGAAAGAACAACATACGGAGTTTGGAACAATTGAAGATGACGGACTAGGGAGGATGAAGCTTTTCCTAAGCATGAAAGGGCCTATGCAGAACCCGAAAATTGTTTATGACCGCAAAGGTGTTGAGGAGAAAATTAACCATGAAGTAAAACAAGAGAAACAAAATTTAAAAGGAATCTTAAAGAATGAATTCGGCTGGTTTAAAAAGGATACGCTAAAAACCGATAAACCAGCCAATAAGCCTAAAAAACAAGAATTGCAATTGGATACAAATGATTGATGCTTACTCCATCAATAGTATTTTTTACTGCATAAATTGTGAATTTGCATACTTGTTTCAAGTCCTTTTTCGACTAAATAGTTTAAATTTGCTCTCTTGTCCATAAACATTCATTTTATTTTATAAAATTATTCTTTCACAGCTCTATTGTTATTTGCAAGTCTTGGTGAATCATAAAAAGTGAATATATATACTCGAAAACAACGTTGGAAGTTAATTTTACTTGTCGCTGCCTTATTGATTGGCATGGGTTCGCTTTGGTATACCAATCAGTTGGTAAATAAACTTTCTGAAGAAGAAAAAAAGAAGGTTGAATTATGGGCAGAGGCTACCCGACAGATTTCTGATACCAATGCAGATGTTGGAGATATCAGTTTCCCACTATCAGTGTTAACCAATAATATTACTGTTCCCGTTATCCTTACCGATGCAAAACAAAAAGTAATTTCTATCCGTAATTTAGATTCATCAAAAGCGAATGACAAACACTATTTAGCGCAAGAACTGGCGATCATGAAATCGCAACGTGAGCCAATAGAAATTTCTTTTGCGGGCAATCAAAAAAACTATATCTATTACAAAGATTCTTATCTACTCACCCAATTACGTTATTATCCATACTTTCAGTTAGCTGTAATTGCATTGTTCCTAATTGTTTCCTACATAGCTTTCAGTACTTCTCGCAAAGCAGAACAAAATCAAGTTTGGGTTGGAATGGCGAAGGAAACAGCGCACCAATTGGGAACACCCCTTTCATCATTAATGGCATGGCTGGAGTATCTGAAATCTAAAGCCCATCCTGATGAATATATCACAGAGATTGAAAAAGATATTGCACGACTAAATACGATTACCGAACGATTTTCAAAAATTGGATCAGCACCAGCTCTTAAGAAAGAAAACCTCACCGAGGTGATGCAAAATGCGATCAATTATATTAGAACACGTGCGTCATCGAAAGTAACTTTCAAATTAGTAAATCAGCAAAGTTACAATGTAGAAGCGCCAATGAACGTAGCACTTTTTGATTGGGTGCTCGAAAATATTTTCAAAAATAGTATTGATGCGATGAGTGGTGAAGGAACAATTTTAATTCAGATTACTGATCAACTACAATTCGCTTATATTGATATTACTGATTCAGGGAAAGGAATTTCAAAATCGAAATATAAAACAGTTTTCAAGCCCGGATATACTAGTAAAAATCGTGGCTGGGGACTTGGACTTTCTCTCTCAAAACGTATAGTTGAAGAATACCACGGTGGTCAAATTTTCGTAAAAAATTCAGATCCCCACAAAGGTACTACCTTCCGAATCGTACTCCGTAAAACCGTATAAAAAATTTCAATTTTGTGGGGAGGGGGCATTGGCATATTGGCACACTAGCATATTAGCAAATTAACATGGCAGGACTCTATCTTCACATTCCTTTTTGCAAACAAGCATGTACCTATTGTGATTTTCATTTTAGTACATCCATGCAAACCCGTGAAGAATTAGTTACAGCATTAATAACGGAAATTAAATTACAGGCAGATTATCTTCCATCGAAAACATTAGACACTATTTATTTTGGTGGAGGTACACCTTCGCTTTTAAGTGTAGATGAGTTAGAAAGAATTTTTGATCAGATACAACAATACTTCACCATCAATAAGGGAGCTGAGATTACACTTGAAGCAAATCCTGATGATTTAACACTAGCGTATCTGCGAAAACTACGACATACAAATGTCAATCGTTTAAGTATCGGAATTCAATCGTTCAGAGAACAAGATTTGAAAATGATGAATCGAGCGCATACAGCAAAACAAGCCGAACGAGTTGTTCCAGAAGCTGCTGATACAGGCTTCGAAAATTTATCAATAGATTTAATTTATGGCATCCCAGATTTAAAGATGGATGGCTGGAAAAAAAATCTAGATAAAGCTTTAGCACTTCCCGTAAATCATCTTTCGTGTTATTGTCTCACTGTAGAGCCACGTACTGCATTAGCATGGCAAGTAGAGAAGGGGATTTCAAAAGCCGTGGATGATGATGAGGCTGCGAATCAATATGAGTGGTTGATAGAAAAAACAGAAGTAGCAGGAATTCCTTGGTATGAGATTTCAAATTTTGGAAAGCCTGGATTTGAATCCCAACATAATAGTAATTATTGGAAAGGCATTCCTTATCTCGGTATTGGCCCATCCGCGCATTCGTATAACGGAAAAAATCGCCAGTGGAATATTCGTAATAATCCACTCTATATTAAATCGATCAACGATAAAAAAATTCCTTTTGAAGAAGAATTTTTAACGGAAGCACAACGCTTCAATGAAACTGTATTAACTTCGTTACGAACACGCAATGGTTTGTCGAAAGAAGCAATCCTAAAAGTAGCAACTGAAGATTCTTGGAAAAAAATTAAATCACAAGCTGAAATAAAAATCGCAAATGGTTTAATAATAGAAAAAGAGAACAGCTTGCAATTAACAGTGAAAGGATTATTACTTGCCGATGCAATTGCTTCTGAATTCTTCTTGCTATGAGTCTTAAAATAACATTGCAATTTAACAAGCAGCAGTACGAAGCTGACTTACATCAATCACTCGACATTTCAATACCACTGGAAGCTGGTCCTGGACATGTGCAAGCGTGGTATGTAGAGCCAATACGTATTGAACCTGTTCGGATGGGTGAGTGGGTGGGAGAAGTAAAGCAAGGTGCATCTGTAAATTTTCGCACTATTTTTTTCAATCCTCATGGTCATGGTACTCATACAGAAAGTGTGGGGCATATTAGCAAAGAAGATCACTCCATTAATAAATCGTTAAAACATTATTTTGATTTTGCACAACTTATTAGTCTCGAATTAAAAGTAGTGAATGATGATTTAATTATTTCGCGTGAAGCACTTCAAAATGCAATGGTAGGTAATGTAGAAGCAATTATTATTCGAACACTTCCAAATGCAAATGATAAATTAACAAAAAATTATTCGAGTAGCAATCCTCCTTATTTGGATGCAGATGCAGCCGCATTTCTTTGTGAAAAAAACATTAAACATTTATTATTGGATCTTCCTTCTGTTGATCGTGAACAAGATGGTGGAAAACTATTAGCGCATCATGCCTTCTGGAATTATCCTAACGACACACGATTTGATGCTACGATTACGGAGATGATTTATGTACCAGATACTATTTTAGATGGAATCTATTTGCTAAATCTTCAAACAGCTCCTTTCGAAAATGATGCAACTCCTTCGAGACCCGTTTTGTTTGAACTGAAGTTAATTTCCTAATCTTTTTTATAGCAAAATATCGAATCGAAGACTTACCTTTGCAATACAATATTCACTCAATAAAAAATCATTACCATGAAATTTGGCGTAGTACTATTCCCTGGCTCTAATTGCGATCAAGATCTCATTCATGTATTAAGTAAGGTGATGAAACAAGAAGTTGTGGAGTTATGGCACAAAGATCATTCTCTTCATGGATGCGATTTTATTTTACTTCCTGGTGGATTTTCTTATGGTGATTATTTACGTTCTGGAGCGATTGCGCGTTTTTCTCCTATCATGCAAGAAGTACAAGAGTTTGCAGATAAGGGCGGATTTGTTTTCGGAATCTGTAACGGTTTTCAAATTTTGACAGAAGCACATCTATTGCCCGGAGCTTTATTGCAAAATGATAATCATCAGTTCATCTGCAAAAATATTCGTTTGCGTGCTGAAACAGATGAGTCGATGATAAGCTCTTCATTTACTATCGGACAAACATTAAAAGTTCCTATTGCACATGGTGAAGGAAAATTTTATTGTGATGATACTACTTTGCAACAACTAAAAGATAATAACCAAATTCTTTTTCGTTATTGTGATGAAAATGGAAAAGTAAATCCTGAATCAAATCCTAATGGATCGTTAGAAAGTATTGCAGGAATTTGTAATAAGCAACGTAATGTTTTTGGTATGATGCCACATCCAGAACGTGCAAGCGATGTGTTACTAGGAAATACCGATGGACATAAAATTTTTAAATCTATTTTAAATACAGTAATGGCGTAAAAAAAATAGAACAGGATTAAAAGATTTTGTTGATTAGCAGGATTAAAAAATGTATAGTACAAGATTATCTCTAAAGGAGGAAGATGATAGTTTTTGTAAACTGAAAAAATCAATTCTGAATTCTGAATTTTGCATTCTTAATTTATTTCTGGCCTCCATCTCCTGTCTTCCTCCAAAGGCGGAAGATGATAGTTTTTGTAAACTGAAAAAATCAATTCTGAATTCTGAATTTTGCATTCTTAATTTATTTGGCCTCCATCTCCTGTCTTCCTCCCAAGGC
>JANXSD010000138.1 GCA_025352785.1 Bacteroidota bacterium | reverse complement strand
GATAGTTTCATATTTTTATCTTATACTTTTTCAAAGTTGCTGATAACTTTATTTTTTTACCAAAATAAAATGCGGAATACAACCAATTGACTTTTCGGCTTTACCCACTTGCTTTCATTTTCCGATTATATAATTTTATTCTGAATTCTATTTCTCCGCTAACGGTAAAACCCATTGAGGAACTTCGGTTGCATTAGTAGATACCGTTAAAAGATCTTTATCTTGATCAATAATTAATTGAGGAGTTCTTCCATTGTAGCTGATCAAAACTTTTGCCTTTACCTCCACATTTTTAATCCCTTTGTGTTGCGCATCATCTGCTAAAAAATGAGCAAATCGAACAATTATTCGCGGATCTTGAATCAAGGTATTTATTTGTGTACTTGTTAAAGCTGTATGCGGATCGAAAGTGAGTATTTTTTTGCTATCCATATCAAAAATAGCATAACTCAATTCTTTCTCTACTCTATTTTGAATTTTCATCCTCCACGAAAACCTTTGACCAGGACCGTACCAATTAGGATTCGATGTGATGAATAAACTCCTAAATGGAAGTAATAATTGTAAGCTAACATACGTTCCAATAAACGCCTTCTGTAAGTTACTTAAATTACTACTGTTTTTTTTTATTGATGACGTTTTCATTTTCTGCCTATTATTTGAGGAAATAACTGGAAGCCATTTTTCAAAAAAGTTGGGTTCAAAGAATATCATTGTTGCGCCCATCATAAAGAAAGGAAATACACCAATATCATGAAATAAAAATGCATTTGTACAATTGAATAATAATACTGCAAGAACTGCAATTGTCCGTGTTGGCCTCCAAAACAACAAAAATCCGATTGACAAATCGAATGCTAAGCCTCCATACGCGATAAAATTAATAAGCATTGGAGAAGTATATCCTTGCGTACTAAAAATGGACTTGATTGGTTCTTTTAAAATTATCCAATCATGATTTAATTTAGCTAATCCTCCATAGAAATAAACTACAAAAAGTTGAAATCGAAGTAATAGTATTGTCCAGTATGGAACTGTTGATTTCTTATTCTTTTTTGACAAGGAATAGGCACTATCCGCCGGCATAAAAATCAGCAATCCGCAAAGTAAAATGAAAAGATAAAGATGGTTATTATAAAACCCCTTATCAAGCAAAAAAAAATAAGTAAATGTAAAAAAGAAAAAAGTGATGGCATATTTATAGATAATACCTAACATAATGCAAAAAGCGGCAATTAAACTTAAAAATAATAACAACTCTGGTGCCTTCCCTGGTAATAACGTGACCCATTCAAATCCTTCATAGGGAAATAAAACCACAGGCGCTTTTAAGCCTTTAGCAATAATTCCAATGTTGAAATAATAAAAAATTTCATATACTAAACAAGCACCAAAAAATGCTCGAAACAGCCCCAATAACGAACTACTGACTTGCGTCGAAAGGATCTCAGCAATTCTCTTCATAACTCTATAATTTTAACAACTAATAAAGATGGTTTTCGTATTCACAATGGATATTTAACAAGTATCGTAATTTATCTGATACCAAACTCGATTATTTGTAGTTTCATACTTAATTTTCAGAAATAATAAATCACCATCCTTGCCTAACCCACATTACTCAATTTACAAATGAAGCGAATTCACAAATTACTTGTTGCCAATCGTGGAGAAATTGCTATAAGAGCATTGCGCGCTGCTACCGAATTAGGAATTCGTACCGTTGCAATTTATACGTACGAAGATCGTTATTCTTTACATCGTTATAAAGCAGATGAATCGTATCAAATTGGTAAAGAGAATGAGCCTTTAAAGCCTTATCTTGATATCGAAGAAATTATCAATGTTGCAAAGGAAAACGAAGTAGATGGAATTCATCCCGGGTATGGCTTCCTATCAGAAAATGTAACGTTTGCTCGTCGATGTAAAGAAGAGGGAATTGTTTTTGTTGGTCCTTCTCCAGAAGTGATGGAACAGCTAGGCGATAAGGTAGCGAGTAAAAAAGTTGCACGATTAGTTGGTGTTCCGGTTATTGAAGATAATAAACAAGTCTTAGCGAGCATTTCCATTATGTTGGAAGAGACAAAGCGAATTGGGTTGCCAATTATTTTTAAAGCTAGCGCTGGTGGAGGCGGAAGAGGCATGAGAGTAATCCGTGAAGAATCGGGATTAGAAAAAGCTTTTAATGAAGCGAAGAGCGAAGCAAAAAACGCATTTGGTGATGATACTATTTTTATCGAAAAATTTGTGGATGATCCCAAACATATTGAAGTACAAATTTTGGGGGATCAGCATGGAAATATTGTGCATCTCTTTGAGCGCGATTGTTCGGTACAACGTCGTTTTCAAAAAGTAGTAGAGATTGCTCCTGCACCATCTCTTCGTCAGGATACAAAAGATAAATTATATGATTATGCATTACGAATCGCTCGTCATGTAAAATATGATTGTGCAGGAACGGTAGAATTTTTAGTGGATGGAGATGAAAATATTTTCTTTATCGAAGTGAATCCGCGTATTCAAGTGGAGCATACTGTTACCGAACAAGTAACGGGAATTGATATTGTTCGAAGTCAAATATTAATTGCTGATGGTGAACCATTACGTTCTCCAACCATCGATATTTTAAAACAAGAAGATATAGTTTGTAGAGGCTTCGCAATTCAATGTAGGATTACCACAGAAGATCCTGAAAATGATTTTAAGCCTGACTATGGAACTTTAATTGCCTATCGAAATGCAGGAGGTTATGGGATTCGTATTGATGAAGGCTCCTCTTACCAAGGTGTAAAAATTTCTCCATTCTTTGATTCCATGCTTGCAAAAGTTACAGCGCAAGGACGAACATTAGCTGGTGCAAGTAAACGAATGTACCGAACATTATTAGAGTTTCGAATTCGGGGAGTGAAAACTAATATCCCCTTTCTTGAAAATGTAATTACACATCCTGTTTTTCAAGAAGGAAAAGCAACCGTAAAATTTATTGAAAAATATCCTGAACTTTTTCAATTTAGAAAAAAACAAGATAGCGGCACTAAAGTGCTAAAATATTTAGCAGATATTTTAGTAAATGGAAACCCAGATGTAACTAAAATTGATCGATCAAAAATATTTTCTGCAGCACGAATTCCAAATAACAGCCGACATGAAATTCCACCTAATGGTTCTAAACAACTATTAGATTCATTAGGAGCAGAAAAGTTTGCACAATGGTTGAAGGCAGAGAAGCAAGTAAAATTTACAGATACTACTTATCGTGATGCACATCAAAGTTTACTAGCTACTCGTGTACGCACAATTGATATGTTAGCTGTTGCAAGAAATTTTGCATTACATCAACCACAACTATTTAGCATGGAAGTTTGGGGTGGTGCTACCTTTGATGTTGCATTAAGATTTTTGCATGAGTGTCCGTGGAAACGCTTGCAACTTTTGCGTGAAGCAATTCCTAATATTTGTTTGCAGATGTTAATTAGGGGAAACAATGCCATCGGATATGCAGCGTATCCAAATAATTTAGTTGAAAAATTTATTGAAGAAAGTTCAAAAAACGGAATCGATATCTTCCGAATTTTTGATTCATTAAACTGGACAAAAAGTATGGCTGTTAGCATTAATGCTGTACGAGAACGAACAGGTGGAATTGCGGAAGCATGCATCAGTTATACGGGCGATATTCTTGATCCTAAAAAAACAAAATATTCTTTAAAATATTATTTAGATCTCGCTCGTGAATTAGAAGATATGGGAGCGCATATTCTTGGAATAAAAGATATGGCAGGACTATTAAAACCGTATGCGGCGGAACTATTAGTGAATGAATTAAAACAAGTAATTTCTATTCCAATTCATCTGCATACACATGATACTGCATCGGTACAATGTGCAACGTATTTAAAGGCAATTGAAGCAGGTGTTGATGTAGTTGATGTTGCATTGGCTTCGATGAGCGGATTAACTTCTCAACCAAATTTTAATAGTTTAGTTGAATCATTACGCAATACACCGTATGAATCAAATGTTGATATAAAATCGTTAAACGAGCACTCCAATTATTGGGAAACTGTTCGGGAATGGTATTATCCTTTCGAGAGTGGATTGATAGCTGGAACAGCACAAGTTTATGATCATGAAATTCCTGGAGGACAATATTCAAATTTAAAACCACAAGCAATTTCGCTAGGCTTAGGCGATAAAATGGAGGAAATAAAAAAAACATACGAAGAGGTGAATATGCTCTTTGGAAATATCGTTAAAGTTACACCAAGTTCGAAAGTTGTTGGCGATATGGCCATGTACATGGTGAGTAATAATTTAAGTAAAGAAGATGTTTTAAGTAAAGGTGATGCATTAAGTTTTCCTGAATCAGTAAAATCTTTTTTCAAAGGCGATATTGGTCAGCCACATGGTGGGTTTCCGAAAGATTTACAAAAAATAATATTGAAAGAAGAAGAAGCATATACTGATTTGCCAAATGCACATTTACAACCCATCAACTTTGATATGGAACTAAAAGATTTTAAAGTTCGTTATGGGGATACTGTAGGATCGCTTGATTTTTTATCATGGAAATTCTATCCAAAAGTTTTCGAAGAATATCATGCCTTTCAAAAACAATTTGGTGATGTTAGTCAAGTGCCGACTCCAGCATTCTTTTTTGGAATGCAAAATAATCAGGAAATTCTTGTGGAGATTGGACGAGGAAAAAACATTTTAATTCGTTTACTTTATGTTGGTGAAGTAGATGAGATAGGGCATCGTATTGTTTACTTCCGATTGAACGGTCAAACCAGATCCATTGACGTACTAGATAAGAGAGCAGCGGTTAAGAAGGTGAGTCATAAAAAAGCTTCTGGTGAGAATCAAATTGGAACACCGTTACAAGGGATGTTAAGTAAAGTATTTGTGAAAGCTGGCGATGTTATAAAACGGAATGCTCCTCTCTTCACTATCGAAGCAATGAAAATGGAAACAACAATTACTGCTTCTCGTGATTTTAAAATAAAAGCTATCGAACTATCTGGAGGAACTTTAGTGGAATCAGATGATTTAGTAGTGGAGGTAGAATAGAAATAATTAAAAAAATAAATAACACTATTATTTAGAAAAATTTAATAGTATTTTATTTATAACTTAGTAAAATCAAAATTATTGAATGTCTTAAGTTGTACAGGAAGTTTACTCCACGTTTCAATTGAGTTTCGATGTTTTATTTTAAGATAATAATTATGGCTGTATACAAATGCTGGAAGAGTTATATTAGAAAACCCGTTTGTATTTAGTAACACTTTTTTTTGATATACTTCTATTGGAATAAGTTCATTAGTCATCAATGAAAATGAAATAGTATCAGTAACATTAGGAAAATTTATTGGATCAGCAACTGCATTCATTAAACCTCCACCCAGATAAAATCCTTGTATAAACATTCTTAATATAAACTGTGGAATTTCAGGTTGCTGGAAACCCTGTGAACTTACAGTTGCACCTGTCATGTTTTCACTTATAAAACTTTCTCCAAGAGTATAACTTTGTTGTAATGCACCAGAAATTTGGTTGTTACCAGCACATGCCAATACAGATTGTGCCGACAATTGAAATGTCGAACTCATAATTGATAGAAATAATAATAGTTTTTTCATTTGATTATTTCTTAGTTACAAACTCCAGCAGTACAAACTTGAGCACCCGGACAAATATGTCCACACGTTCCACAATTATTTTTATCGGTTAATAAACTAATCTCACAACCATTAGTATTATTTCCATCACAATTTCCAAAGCCTGAATTACAAACAATCGAGCATGCACCAGAAACGCATACGGATGTAGCATTCGTTCTTGTAGGACAAACTGAACCACATGCTCCACAATTATTAGTGTTTGATAATAAATTTATTTCACAGCCATCAGCATTACTGCCATTACAATTTGCGAATCCACTATTACAAGTAAAAGAACAGACTCCAGCTACACACGTTGAAGTTGCATTTGCAACGGTAGGACAAGAATTACCGCAAGCACCGCAATTATTGATATTGGTTAACAACGCTATTTCGCATCCATCAGAGGATGTTCCATTACAATCTGCAAATCCTGAATTACAATTAAATGAACATATTCCACCACTACAAGTAGTTGTTGCATTTGCTCGAGTTGGACAAACTGTTCCACATCCTCCGCAATTTGTTATAGTTGTAATACTAGTTTCGCAACCATTAGCATTATTACCATCACAGTTTGAAAACCCAGTAAGGCAAGTAAATGAACAAACACCAGCAGTACACGTTGTGGTAGCATTAGAACGTGTAGGGCAAACAGTGCCGCAAGCATTACAATTGCTAGAATTGGATGATAAAACAACTTCACAACCATCAGCAAAAGAACCATTACAATTTGCAAATCCCGAATTACAAATTAACGTACATACTCCAGAAACACATACCGATGACGCATTTGCTACAACAGTACACACATTACCACATGCACCACAATTACTGGTATTTGAAAGAAGTGATATTTCACATCCATCGGCTGAATTTGCATTACAATCAGCAAACCCCGTATTGCAAGTGTAAGAACATATTCCCCCGCTGCAAGTTGTAGTAGCATTTGCGCGAGCAGGACAAACTATTCCACAGCTTCCACAATTAGTGGTTGTTGTAATACTAGTTTCGCAACCATTTATATTATTTCCATCACAATTCCCAAACCCTGCATTACAAATAATTGAACAAACACCTCCTGAACATATTGTTGTAGAATTGGCAACTGAAGCACAAACATTTCCGCATGTTCCGCAATTATTAGGATTTGAAAGCAAACTTATTTCGCAGCCATCGGTAGCAATACTATTGCAATTAGCAAATCCTGATGTACATATAAACGAACATAACCCAGCTACGCATGTAACAGTTGAGTTCGGACGAACGGGACACACATTGAAACAGGTTCCACAATTATTTATATCAGTAAGTGTTGGAGCACCATTATCTACTAATCCATCGCAATTATCATCAATGGTATTACAAATTTCTGCAATTGAAGGATTGATGCTTGAGTTGTTATCATTACAATCGGAGCTATTGAGAACATAACCTGAAGGTTGAAAACAAGATGCTGCACTTACTGCTGCATTACCAAAACCATCACCATCGGCATCGCGATAATATTGGGTGAGTAAAGAACATATTGATGCAGGAACCCAACTGGTACCATTCCAAGAAAGTACTTGTCCGTTTACTGTTCCATTTGGTAGTGCAGAAGTGCTTTTAGAAAACAAAGCATAGGGAACAGAACTCAATGGGTCAGTTCCCATATTGATAAAACCAGTTCCTGGATTAATTTCGGTTCTTAAAAAATAGCTGCTAGTACCCCAATTTATCACTGAAAAGGATAGTGAACTACCCAAACCAGTACTTGTTCCGGCACCTAAACGAATTCTATATTGACCAAAACTATTAGATGTTACTGAATGAGTTTCTTGCCAAGTGATTGGGCCGAGTGCAGTACCTTTTAAAATACTTAGCTTTACAGTTAGCGCTTGATTTGCTAATGGATTTCCTGCGGTATCGCGAGCGATCGCCTGATAATTTACATTTTCAGGTGCTTGTGCCGAAGCATTTTGTATCACGCCAAAAATAGCAATCAATAAAATAAGTAAAATGTTTTTCATACAATTTGGTTTTAATGTTCTTTATAATCGGTACAATACATCTGGAAATTTCCTTTTGATTGTTCAATCCCTAAATCTCGTCCTACCCGCAAATCTTTACACCCCTTTTCATTCATCCCTAACATGATGTAGATGTAGCCGCGGTTGTTATAGGCCTGTCCATGGGCAATATCCATCGACAAACATTTCGAGAAATCATCAATAGCTCCTAATAAATCTTGATTTGATAATCTCAAAACTCCTCGATCATAATAGGCATTCGACATGGTTGAATCAATTGCAATTGCTCTTGATAAATAATACATTGCTGAGTCATTATGATGTTGTTCAGAAGCTGAGTAAGAAAGATTAAAATAATCCTGACCAGAAATTTGGGCTTTACACTTTGCTAGAGAAAAAAATGACAAAAATATTATCAATAATAAACAACGATTTATCATAAAGATTTAAAGAATTAATAAAAAGAAACACAGCAAATTTTTAATACTGTTTTCAAAGAAAGTAAAAAACATATTACGATCCTACTAAAAAAGTGACTATTAAAGTACTTCAAGCAGTTTGAAGTGGATATTTAGAATTCCTTGTTCGAATTCAATCCATATTTTTTATTGTTTTTTAGCGGAATCTCCACTAGGTTTGTCCTCTCGTATGATTGATGAAGAAACTGCTGTTACTGAGCCCTTAAAAGGGAACTCCTGGCCCGAAAGAGCCAACAATGCTGCCATGCAGTATCAGGAAGCTTTTAAGAGTGGGGTGCGTCAGTTTTCTAACCTCGAAACGGCTCGTGAAAGAGCTGCTTTTACACGTTGGAAAACCATCGAAAATTTGGATAAATACTTGATTGAATTTGAAGCCAATTTTATTAAATCGGGTGGAAAAGTAATTTGGGCTCAGGATATTACGGATGCCTTAGAGGAAATCTTGACAATCTTAAAAAGAGCCTCAAATAAAACGATTTTAAAGTCTAAAAGTCAAACTTCGGTTGAAATTGGATTGCATGAACGGTTAAATCATGAAGGTTTTAAATCCGTTGAAACGGATACCGGCGACTATATCCTTCAACAATTTGGTGAAGAAGGTTCTCACATGGTGTTACCGGCTTTGCATAAGCCTCTTGCTGAAATAGCAAACTTATTCCACAAAAAATTTGGCGTAAATGAAAATGCTGATCCTCAAGAGTTAGTTGCTCACATCCGTAAAGAATTACGGAGCGAATTTTTATCTGCAGGAGCAGGAATTACCGGTGCCAATTTCTTGATTGCTGATCCTGGCTCAATAGTAATTATGGAAAATGAAGGTAACGCACAACTTACAGCCTCCTTACCGAAAATCCATATAGTGATTGCAGGTATAGAAAAACTACTTCCTTCATTGGCTGATCTCGACCTCTTTTTACCTCTGTTAAGTACTTATGGAACTGGTCAGGAATTAACAACATATAATACAATTATTACCGGCCCTAAACAGTCGGAAGAATTAGACGGACCTGAAGAATTATATGTGATTCTATTAGATAATGGACGATCAAATGTATTGGGTCATGAGGTGCAACGACAAGCAATGAGCTGCATAAAATGTGGTGCGTGTCAATATGCTTGTCCTGTTTATCGCTCCGCTGGACCAGCAGATTTTCCTAGTCCCATAGCAGCAGTTACAACGCCTCTTCAGCAGGATATGGAAGCCAATCAACATCTCAGCCATGCGTCTACTTTGTGTGGATCATGTAGAGAAGTTTGTCCTGTAAAAATTGATTTGCCAAGATTACTTTTACAAAATCGTAAATTATTTATTGATCAAGGAATTAATCCGCGTTCAGAAAAATGGTTTTATTTCTTCTGGAAAAAGGCAATGTTAAAACGTGATATTATGAATTGGAAAGGAATTCGTGCGGGAAAATACATCATGGAAAACCTTTACAAAACAAAAGATCAATCTCGTGTGATGCCAACAATTGCTGCAAAATCATTCAATGAATTATGGCGCGAAAAAATGAATTTTAAATAAGTACTTAAGGATATTCATGCTCATGTTGCTATCCATAAAATCAAAAAAAAAATCTTCTTTGAATAGTCATATTTTTAATAAAGCAGATCAATTACATAAAGCACTTCAACAAGAACGTGCTGCAGGAAAAACAATTGGCTTTGTTCCAACAATGGGCGCTTTACACGATGGTCATCGTTCGCTTGTACTTCGTGCTTTAGCAGAAAATGATATAGTAGTTTGCAGCATTTTTGTGAACCCAACGCAATTCAATAATCTTTCTGATTTTCAAAAATATCCACATACGGAAGAGAAAGATATTCAATTGCTCAACAGTATTAATTGCCGGTATGTTTTTATTCCTTCTGTTGATGAAATGTATCTTGAAGATCCGAAACTTTTAGAGTTGAATTTTGGGGCACTTGAAAACACAATGGAAGCAGAATTTCGTCCGGGGCATTTTAAAGGCGTGGCTACCATTGTAGATCGCTTATTCAAGATTGTATTGCCACACAATGCATACTTCGGTGAAAAAGATTTTCAACAATTAGCAATCATACGATCCATGTCGGTGCAGATGAAACATGAAGTTAATATTATTGCTTGTAGTACATTGCGTGAAGAGGATGGATTAGCCATGAGTTCCCGAAACTTATTACTCAATAACGATCAAAGAAAAGCAGCAGCATTAATTTATCAAGGACTTCGCAAAGCACAAGAATTTATACCTCACCAATCCGTTGATGCAGTACGTACTTTAGTGATTCGATATATTGAACAAAGTCCGTTGTTGAGAGTTCAGTATTTTAATTTTGTTGATCCTATCACATTAGAAAATATAAATAGCTGGAATAAAAATGACGATGTACAAGGTTGCATTGCTGTACTTACTGAAGGACCTCGCTTAATTGATAACATTAACTATATCATTGAATAAAATCAATTTTTGCTTACGCGCATTTTTCACATTACATAGGTTATAAAAATAGTAAACAGTTAAAATTTCAAACATTTTTTTGATTGGTTTATAATTAACTTTGCCACCATTATGAATATCGAAGTATTAAAATCAAAGATCCACAGAGCACGTGTTACTCAAGCCGAATTGCATTATGTTGGCAGCATCACCATCGACGAAGACTTGATGAATGGAGCCAATATGATAGAAGGCGAAAAAGTTACCGTAGTGAATGTAAATAATGGTGAACGTCTTGAAACGTATATTATCACAGGCAAAAGAGGCGCGGGTGAAATTTGTGTTAATGGACCTGCAGCTCGTAAAATGCATCTGGGAGATATCGTAATTATCATCTCGTATGCTTCGATGGATTTTGAAGAAGCAAAAAAATTTAAACCGAGTATTATTTTTCCTGATCCAGATAATAAAATCATAAAATCTTAATTTTGAAAAAAATTCTTGCCTCCCTTCGTTATTTAATTTTCTTAGGAATTGGCGTTGGCTTATTTTGGCTTACCGTTAAAGATTTACCTTTAAAAATTGTTTTTGATAAAATTGGAGATGCTGACATTTTTTGGATTTTACTTTCAGTATTATTTTCCGCAATCGCATTAATTTGTCGCACCTTTAGATGGATTCAATTAATAGAGCCACTTGGATATAAACCAAGGTTTTGGGCAACTTATAATGCAACCATGTTTGGATATTTGGCAAATTTTGCGCTTCCACGTCTTGGTGAAATTACACGATGTGGCGCACTAGGTAAATCAGAAGAAATCCCTTTCGATAAATTAATAGGAACCGTTATCATTGAACGAGCCTCAGACGTTTTAATGCTTTTATTCTCTATCATTTTGGTTGCATTGTTAGAGTTCGACCGATTAGGTGGTTTCATGAAAGATCAGTTTTTGATACCGCTGTTCGCAAAAATGAACGACTCCAAAATGATAGTCGCTTTCCTTTTAATTATTATGATGGTTGGTATGGCTACAATTATTTGGCTCTTCAGAATGAAAAACCCTCCACAAATTATTCAAAAAATAAAGAAGCTACTTTTAGGTATTGCTATTGGTTTAAAAAGCGTAACACAACTACGTAATAAATGGTTATACGTGTTTAATTCGTTCTTTATTTGGACTATGTACTGGCTAGGAACCTATGTATCTTTCCATGCATTAAGTTCTACAAATGCATTAGGAGCTTCCGCTGGTTTGTTCGTAATGATGTTAGGCGCCATCGGCATGACTGCACCTGTTCAAGGCGGGCTTGGAACCTACGAAATATTAGTTGTTTCTGGATTATTGCTTTATAATATCAGCGATATAGATAGTAAGGCTTTCGCATTAATGACACATGGAACTCAAACCGTATTGATGATCGTGCTAGGCGTTATTTCAATGATTTGTTTGTTCTTCTTAACAAAACCTCGCTCATCACGCATCCATGAATCATCTGAAAAATCTACAGCATAAAATTCATTCGCATGAGAGTTTGATGGCTAAAATCATTAGCTGGAGAGTCTCGGGATGTAAGATTGTGTTCACTAATGGCTGTTTTGATATCCTCCACCTTGGACATATCGACTATTTAGCACAAGCTGCCGACCTAGGAACGAAATTGATTGTGGCGTTAAATACGGATGCATCCGTTTCACGAATAAAAGGACCTAGCCGACCTATTACCGATCAACTTTCACGCTCCATGGTAATGGCTTCTTTAGAATTTGTTGCTGCCGTAACGTTTTTTGATGAACCAACTCCCTATGAACTTATCAAGATGATTCAACCGGATATACTCGTGAAAGGAGCAGATTATAAAGCAGAGGACATTGTAGGTTATGACATCGTTACGGCACGTGGAGGATCTGTCGAAACGATCCCGCTTGTTAATGGGTATTCAACTTCAGCTATTGAAACCCGTATACGAAAAGCGAAAATCTGACAGATGTAATGTTTTATCAATTTTCCATGTACCTTTGAGATGATCATGGCAGTAAATGTGCTTTAACAATTATTTATGAAACGATTATTATATTCCTTCTCTTTGCTAATCGTAATAGGAACTATTACAGGGTGCGACAATTATGATCTTTTACTTTCCGAAAAGAAACTGAACAGAAATATCCAACGAACGTGGAAATATGTTTTGCCTAAAGCGGATGATGGTTCTGTAATTGAAACATGGACTTTTAAAGATGGAAAAGTTTATCTATATAAAAAAGAGGCAAATCTTGACACTACGTATGTAGGTCAATATAGTGTTGATGCTCGTTTTTCAAAAGCCTATGTAAGCCTTAGTGGATTCGCTTTTAAGGGTGATGTACGAGCACATTTTAATGCTGAACAACTTAACCGTAGATGGGATCTGGTTGAATTGAATAACCCCGTACTTTATCTTTCATCAACAAATGATAGAGGAACTCTTCAATCGTTAGAATTTATAGAGAAATAAAAAAATATATTTTATAAAAAAGCCCTGAAGATTTAAACTTCAGGACTTTTTTATAGTAGTAATTCAAATTCTAGTTTAAAATTTCCATTTCATCAATCAATCGTTGTGCACCAGCAAATTTTTCTACAATAAATAAAGTATAACGAATATCTAATGTAATATTCCTACATACTTCAGGATTGAAAAGCACATCACTCATTGTTCCTTCCCAAACCCGATCAAAATTAGTTCCTATTAATTGTCCTTTAGCATTTAATACGGGGCTTCCTGAATTACCACCAGTTGTATGATTCGTAGCTAAAAATGCTACGGACATTTTCCCATTTACACCATACCTTCCATAATCCTTAGCATTATAAAGTGCTAATAATTTTGCGGGAACATCAAACTCTTCGTTACCGGGAATATATTTTTCGATAAGTCCATCCAATGTTGTTTGATATAAATAATTAACGCCATCTCTCGGTTCATAACCACGCACTTGTCCGTAAGTTAATCGCAACGTACTATTTGCATCTGGATAGAATTTTTTATCAGGCTGCATCTGTCGTTGTCCCGCTAAAAATATTCTATTTAGACGACCTGCTTCATTCACAACTTGTGTGGCTTTACTTGCAATTGTTGTACGATAAAAAGTAGCTAACTCATTTGTTAAAATATAGCAAGGATCGTTTTTTATTTTTCTTCCTTTCTTCACATTGAAATCTGTTAAAATATCATTCATTTTTTCTTGAGAAACAAAAATAGACTTCTTGAAAATATCGGAAGCCAATTTTGTAAAATCACCATTGTACTTCTCTCGTAAATCAGTAATATATTTCGGCTTAAGCGAATCAACAACTTGCTTATCAAATAATGATAGTAATGAACTCATCATTAATTGATCCGTTGGTAAATGATAATCCTTAAAATAATTCGCTGTTCCTTTATTTATTTTCTCTGCTTCGTCGTGGATTTTTTTTATGTCTGGTTGATCTTCATTCACCACATCCATTAATGTTTTAAATCCGTTCACATAATTTATTACTTCAATTCCAAAAACAGCTTCCGAATAAAAATCATTTGCCTGTAAATAAGAATGATTTTTTGTATAAAGCTTTTCAAGAGAAGCTAAAACATTTCCATACTTTAATTTTGTTACGGGCGTTTTTTCTGCCCAATTTTGAAAATCAATTTCAAAATCAAGCTTTCGTTGAAATGCATTTGTTTGTTTTAATCCTTTAACTTCTCCTTGCCATTTTTTCCAACCATTCGCAAGTGTACGTTGCTTTGCAGCATATTGTATATGTATTGCTTCACTACTTCGCATGGCATCATTAATTATGCTTAATCGTTCAGTACGCACCATTACTCTATTGGGATCTGTTGTGTTAACAAGTAAATCCATTGCAGCAGCAGAAATATATTCTTGCGTACGACCAGGAAAACCGTACACCATTGTGAAATCATCTTGTTGCACTCCACTTATACTTATCGGGAAAAAGAACTTCGGCTTAAAAGGAATGTTATCATTTTTATATTCAGATGGCTTATTTTCTCTATCTGCATAAACGCGAAACATAGAAAAATCTCCAGTATAACGAGGCCACAGCCAGTTATCTGAATCTCCACCAAAATTGCCAATACTTGAAGGAGGCGCGCCCACCAATCGTACATCTTTAAATGTTTGTGTAGTGATGATATAAAATTCATTCCCCGAAAAAAACTGTCGAACTCTAGCTTCATAATTTGTTCCTTCAACAGCACGTTTTTCTAATTGAGCAGAAAGTTCTTTAATCAAATCATTTCGTTTCGCTTCACTCATGTCGTCTGTTAAAACTTTATTGAATTCTGCTGTCACATCAATAATGCTTATTACAAATGTTGCCGTCAAACCCGGACATGGAATTTCTTCTTGCATCGTTTTTGCCCAAAAACCATCTTTCAAATAATTATGATCAAGTGAACTGTTATCTTGAATATAACTAAACCCACAATGATGATTGGTAAGCAACAATCCTTGGGCAGAAATTAATTCTCCGGTACATCCTCCACCAAATTGTACAACGGCATCTTTCAAACTGCTTTTGTTGATATTATAAATTTCATCAATTGGAATTTGCAATCCTTTCAGCCGCATTTCAGAAGCATTCATTTGCTGCAACAATTGCGGAAACCACATCCCTTCATCAGCATGTGAAATAGTACAAACGGTTAGCAATAAAAAAACTAAATAGGACTTGATACTTGTTTTCATTTCCTGAAATTATTTATAACACAAATTAAATTGATTTTACAAAACAATAAAAAACCCCACCGATGTGGCAGGGTTTAGTTTTTAATGCAAATCTTCTTTTTTAGAAAGGAAGATCATCATTTCCTCCATCTGCGGTTGCCATTGGATCGGCACTCACTGGAGTTGTAGCATAAGATGGTTGCGCGATTGTTTCGCTACCGGGCGAAGTTGGAGCAGGTGTTCCAGCAGCCATTACATCAATTTTGGTAGGACGAATATCCGTATACCAGCGAGCATTATATTCTCGTGATTCAATTCGAAACGCTATTTTTACTGTAGAACCGGGTGCAATGGTTTTCACCTGTCCGGCTAATTCATTCCATGCTCCCATACATACTTTTTTAGGGTATGTTTCTATGGTTTCCACAAGGAAATCTTGTTTAATCCAGGGACCATTCTTCCCTGTTCCGTTCGTTTCACTTAAAATTTGCTCTAACTTGCAAGTTAATTCTAGACTCATGTTTTTGATTTATTAATAGACCAAAAATAAGAAAAAATCTTCGTAAATCGAAGAAGAGTTGCGGGATGTTTATAAAAAAAGGGTTGAAAGCATGTTTATTCTTGGGGGAATTTCTCCTTGAATAATTTATTAGGGTGATTCAACAGTTTAAGGGAGTTACGCCTTTTTTAAGAAGTGGCTTTTCAGTGATGCACAATAATACCAACTGCCAATATGTTTTAGTCCAATCTACTTGTCCTTTTTCATCAATACTTCTTAAAAAAATAGTTCCGTAGGCAAAGGCTATGCAACGATTTTTTTAAATCGTCTTGATAAAAAATTACATCGCATCTTTGGACTAAAACATATTTGCAATTGGTAAGTCATGCGATAAATAAAAAATAAGAAACTATTTAATGGCGCAAATCATCACAAAGACTTTCTGCAGATTTGAATTGGTGGAATGTTGACGCGACAAAATCGAAATCCCTAAAAATAGGAGCACCAAATATTACAGATAAAAAGTAATCAATCTTGTTTGAGCCAAAGTGTTTTTGCATGTAGTCACACCCAATATAATTCATTAATCCCAAAATATATTTGGTATATTTCTAAATGTTATTGCTTAACAAGTTTAATGATTTCTTCGTGTTTATAATCTTTATATTTTAAAATATAACTTCCTTGTTGAAGAAAACCAAAATCTGCTTGAAAATGATTTGAATAAATTCTTTGATTGAAAAGGAGTGTTCCAATGATATTATAAATTGAAATCGTAGCACCAGAATTTCCATTTTCTATAGTTAACACATCGCTAAATGGATTTGGGAAATACTTTGTAATGAATGTGTTTTTTGATGCAACATTTGTTGTGATATTAATTACTCCAAAATAAGCTGGTGCAATCATACTTAACGCCGCAATACACAATGCAAAATAAACTTTCTTTCCTGGCACAGCGCCGCTTACCTGAATATAATTGTATTCATTTATCGTATCACTAGATGAACCAAATGAATTATTATACGTATCGTTAGCAAAAGTCCAACATCCAATAGGTTGCAAACTTGAGCAATTTATTCCGTGATAAACATTAATATGTAATGTATCAGAAGCTGCAATATGCAAAAATATTCCAGTATATGGGTTACGGAATTTAAACCAAACATCATCACCTAAAGTAGTTGTTGAACTTGCATATCCATAACAGCCACTCATCGAATAAAACGGGGATGACGGGGTTGCAGCCATATTACTATCCGCTATTCCATTTGAAGAACCAACAGTTCCATCAGGGCAGATATAGGTTGTTAGAGGATTCAACATTCCTAAATACGTTGATGTCACACAATCATCATTCACGACCTGTGCATGAGTAATAAAATTAAAAGACACAAATAGAATTATTGTTAAATACCATTTCATATTTATACAAAATATACATATATTATGGTAAATCATATTATACGTATATTAGTAAGTAGCGACAAAAATTTCCATCTCTGAATTATTCCAATCTTTACTTCGTTCATCATAAACTTCGAAATCATATTTAAACGTTCTCTTTATTTTTGAATTCACAATGACTTTCCAAGCATCTATTATACATTCCGTCATTTTCCCCTTAACAGTTATTTTCATGTAGTTTTCAGTAGGAATAAGTAAACTGTCCATTCCTTGAGGCGCTTCCGTGTTAATTTCTACTTTGCAGCCAATGAAATAGGAGAAATATTTGAAGTCATTTCCTTCATAGTTAAAATAGACTGCATATATTTCATCTCCCAACTTATCAGGTATTAATTCTACAAAATTCTCTTTCTCAAATTTTTGCCATAAGTAACCACAATCATTATTTGCTTGTTCACCTTCTTTAGTGGTCTTCTTGTCAAGTTGGAGACCAATCAATTTGAAGGTAGAAATATTGGTTCTCTTCATATTTGTTTTTTTTATATCCACTGTATTTTTTGAGAAATGTAAGTATAATTTCCTACATGCTACTTACTAAATGGTATTACTTTTCGAACATTTACTAAGATTCTTGTGCCCATTTAGTTGCGTTTATTTTGTTTAATAATATTTGACTGTTGAAAGCTATTTTTGTTTGTATTTTTTTAAGTTGGCTTACCTCTTGTGAATTTATACTAGCAGAATCAATTGCCTTTTTGAGATGTCTGATTAGAACTTTACCATCATGCCATTTTCCCAGTAGCTCGGGTAAAACGACTTCGGGGGGCAGTGTTTTATTTTGTTTCTCCAAACTCAGACTCTTGCAGTTATAATTAAACTTTTTTAATCGTTTACGTAGTGTATGAATCTG
>JANXSD010000072.1 GCA_025352785.1 Bacteroidota bacterium | reverse complement strand
AATATCGGACATGGTAATCATAAAGTTCGCGATGCAGTATATAAGCAAATGTCGGAAGTAAGTTATGTTTATCCCGGAATGGTGACGAAAGCAAGAGGTGATTTAGGAAAAAAATTAGCCGAAATAGCTCCAGGAAAACTCAAGAAATCATTTTTTACATTAGGTGGTTCAGAAGCTATTGAAAATGCAATAAAGATTGCTAGAGTTTATACGGGTCGACATAAAATAATTTCGCAATACCAATCGTTTCATGGTGCAACTTATGGAGCTTTTTCAGCAGGAGGTGATCCTCGTAAACATGCTGTTGATAGTCAGGCTGCACCAAATTTTATTCATGTAGAAAATCCTTATTTCTATCGTTGTCCGTGGAATAGTAAAACGCTGGAAGAATGTTCAGAAAATTGTGCGAATCATGTTGAAAGAATTATTCAATATGAAAATCCTGAAAGTGTTGCTGCCATTTTATTAGAAGGAGAATCGGGATCATCTGGTTGTATTAAATATCCGCCATCTTACTGGAAAAAAATAAAAGCAATTGCTGATAAATATGGTATCTTACTTATCGTTGATGAAGTGATGAGTGGATTTGGGCGCACAGGAAAAATGTTTGCGATAGAACATCATGGTGTGGAGCCCGACATCATGGCGATGGCAAAAGGATTAACGTCAGGTTATATTCCAATGGGAGCAGTTATGGTTACAGAAAAAATTGGAAAATATTTTGATGACAAACCCCTACCACTCGGATTAACTTATTCCGCTCATCCAGTTTTGTGCGCCACTGCATTAGCTGTTATCTCTATTTACGAAGAAGATCATTTGGTTGAGAATGCAAAACAGATGGGAAAATATGTTGACGAAAGAATGGTTGATCTTATAAATAAACATCCTTCGATTGGTGATTTTAGAAATACCGGTTTATTTGGTTGCATTGAGCTAGTGAAAAATAGAACAACGAAAGAACCAATGGCTCCATGGAATGCAAAACCAGCTGAAATGGAAATCATGAATAAAGTTGCTGCAAAAATAAAAGAGTTAGGCATGTTCACTTTCGTTAGATGGAACTGGATTTTTATTGCACCACCACTAACAATTACGAAGGAACAAATTGATGAAGGTCTTGCAATTATTTCGGAAGCAATTTTAATTGCAGATCAATATTGTAAATGAATTGAAAATTTGAAAATGTGATAATTTGAAGATGAATTAACACTATGCTATTAATTTTCATCTTATCATGCAAAAAAAGTAATAGTAAAATTGGACAGTTTAATAATTTTCAAATTACCAAATCTTCAAATTAAATCGTTATATTGACTAAGATCATCAAAAGTACTGAAGACATAATAGAAACTTCCTTATTTAGTGAAGACCTGGCTCCTATTCCACCATCAAAACGTAGCTGGGGAACATGGAATTACGCAGCACTGTGGATCAGCATGAGTTTGTGTATTCCTACGTATATGCTTGCGAGTTCATTGATTGAAGGAGGAATGAATTGGTGGCAGGCGATTCTAACAATTTTTTTAGGCAATACAATTGTTTTAGTTCCAATGATTTTAAATGGTCACGCTGGCGCAAAATATGGAATTCCATTTCCAGTATTTGCAAGATCAAGTTTTGGCGTGAAGGGTGCGAATATTCCCGCTATTTTGCGTGCTATTGTTGCTTGCGGATGGTTTGGTATACAAACATGGATTGGTGGTTATGCATTATATCTAATGGTAAAATGCTGGTATCCCTCCATTGAATTATTACCACAATTACTTCCTGATTCCTTCGGATTACAAACTGGTCCTGCAATAACATTTTTTCTCTTTTGGTTCTTAAATATGTTTGTTGTAAAACTGGGAGTTGATAGCATCAAAAAACTTTTAGTATTCAAAGCATTCTTTCTTCCTATTGCAGCATTAGCACTTTTATTTTGGGCAATATCAGCTGGACATGGATTAGGCCCAATACTTTCGCAGCCCTCAAAATTTGCAAACAAAACGGAGTTCTTTCACTTTTTCTTTCCTGCATTAACTGGAATGGTTGGGTATTGGGCAACACTTTCACTCAACATTCCCGACTTCACGCGATATGCAAAAAGTCAGAAAGCACAAATTTTAGGACAAGCAATTGGTTTAGCACCTTCCATGACGATGTTCTCCTTCGTTGGAGTTGTTGTTACTTCTGCAACTGTAATAATTTATGGGAAAACTATTTGGGATCCATTAATTCTTGCAGGAAAATTTGAAAATAAATTAATTGTTTCCGCTGCAATGATTGCTGTAACTATTTCTACACTCGCAACAAATATTGCTGCAAATATTGTAAGTCCAGCGAATGATTTTGCAAATTTATCTCCTTCAAAAATTAATTTCAAAACTGGTGGATACATCACTGGTGTTATTGGAATTTTAATATTTCCGTGGAAACTCATTGCGGATCCAAATGGATACATCTTTACTTGGTTAATTGCCTATTCAAGTTTACTTGGACCTATTGGAGGAATTATGATTGCGGATTATTATTTCATCCGAAAACAAATCTTAAATGTTAACGAATTATTTAGTGCAAAAGGAATTTATACTTACAATAAAGGTTTTAATTATTTTGCTATAATTGCATTGTTATTGGGTATCATTCCAAATGTTCCAGGCTTTTTTATTACCATAAAAGTTATAAGTGTAAATTCATTTCCTGAATGGATTGCACATTTATACAACTACGCATGGTTTGTTGGTTTCTTTGTTTCAGGAATCAGCTATTTGCTCTTCATGCAAAAACAAAAAGCTCCATCTTTACTATCTTCAATCTAAAAAAAATATCATTTCTTTATGGATAATTTTATGCAAGCTGCAATCGACGAAGCAAAAATTGGATTAAGTCAAAATGGAATTCCAATTGGATCTGTTTTAGTATTAGATGGAAAAATTGTTGGTCGCGGACATAATAAGCGTGTTCAAGATAACGACCCTATCACTCATGCCGAAATTGATTGCTTACGAAATGCGGGTCGGGTTGGGAATTATCACAATACAGTTTTGTATTCCACCCTCATGCCTTGCTATTTATGTGCTGGAGCAGTTGTACAATTTGGCATTAAAAAAGTATTTGCAGGTGAATCAAAAACATTCCCGGGTGCTAAAGATTTTATGGAATCACATGGTGTTGAAGTAGTCGATATCAATAGCGAAGAATGTATTGAAATGATGAAAAGTTTTATCGAGAAAAATCCAATGCTTTGGAATGAAGACATTGGCGGACTTTGAAATAAATTAAAAATTACGAATTAAGAATGAATGTAATATACAATTATTAATATGTCAATACTAATTAAAAACGGTCGTATCATTACTGCATCCGATGATTACATCGCAGATATATTTATTGATGGCGATAAAATTACTACCATTGGTAAATCATTAGATATAAAAGCCGATCAAGTTATTGATGCTAAGAATAAAATAATAATTCCTGGAGGGATTGATCCGCATGTGCATTTAGACATGCCGTTTATGGGAACTTCTTCGAGTGACAATTACGAAACAGGAACTACAGCTGCATTGTTTGGTGGAACGACTATGGTGATTGATTTTATCTTACAAACGCAGGGTAAGTCATTACATGATGCTTTGAAAGAATGGCAAGGGAGATCCAATGAAAATGCTTTAAGTGATTATTCATTTCACATGGCAGTTACTGATTTTAATGAAAATACTAAAGCAGAAATAAAAACCATGATTGAAGAAGAAGGCATCACTTCTTTTAAAACTTTTATGGCTTACAAAGGTGCATTGATGATTGATGATCGCCAGATGGTTGGCTTGATGAATGAAGTCAAGAAACAAGGTGGAATGGTTACTGTTCACGCAACGAATGGAGATATGATTGATTTTCTTGTTGCAAAAAATAGAGCTGAAGGAAATTTATCGCCACTCTATCATTATCTTTCACAACCGGAAATTACAGAAGCAGAGGCTACTGGACGTTTTGCAGATATGGCCTATTATACAGATTGCCCTGCTTATGTTGTTCACATGACTTGCGAAGGAGCATTGAATCATATTCGTGCTGTGGGTAAAAGAAATCAAAAAGTATTTGTAGAAACGTGTATTCAATATTTAGTTTTAGATGCTTCTTTGTATGACAAAGGATTTGAATCGGCTAAATGGGTAATGTCGCCACCACTACGTGAGAAAAAAGATCAGGAATCACTTTGGGCAGGAATTAATCAAGGAACAGTTCAGATTGTAGCTACTGATCATTGCCCGTTTATGTGGGAACAAAAAAAAATGGGTGAACATGACTTCTCTAAAATTCCAAACGGACATCCAGCAATTGAAAACAGAATGGAATTGTTATTTTCGGAAGGTGTAAATAAAGGAAGAATTAGTTTGAATAAATATGTGGAAATAACTTCAACAAACGTAGCAAAGATATTTGGTATGTTTCCACAGAAAGGTTGTATTGCTGTTGGATCCGATGCTGATTTAGTAATCATTGATCCTCAAGAAAAACATACCTTATCAGCCAAAACACATCACATGAATTGTGATTATTCTGGATACGAAGGAATGCAATTAACAGGAAAATGCAAAACGGTAATTCTTAGAGGTAAAATTGCTATTGATGATAATAAACTTCTTTTAAAGAAAGGTTATGGAAAATTCATTAAAAGAAAAAAATCTAACGGTATTATTTAATACACTTTAAAATATAAGCACATGCCACGAATAATCAAATCAGGTTTAATACAAATGAGCCTTCCGAAAACAGAAGGAGAAGGAACGATACAGGAAATTGTGAATGCAATGGTGCAAAAACATATTCCATTAATCGAAGAAGCAGGAAAGAAAGGGGTTCAAATTTTATGCTTACAAGAAATTTTCAATACGCCTTATTTCTGTCCGGGTCAAGATAAAAAATGGTACGAATCCGCGGAATCAGTTCCTGGACCTACAACAGATTTAATGGCTACGTATGCTAAGAAATACAACATGGTAATCATTGTTCCGATCTATGAAAAGGAACAACCAGGAGTTTTATATAATACCGCTGCAGTGATTGATGCTGACGGAACTTATTTAGGAAAATATCGCAAAAATCATATTCCACATACATCAGGATTTTGGGAGAAATTCTTTTTTAAACCGGGTAATCTAGGATATCCTGTTTTTCAAACGAAGTATGCGAAGGTGGGTGTTTACATTTGTTATGATCGTCATTTTCCTGATGGTGCACGTTGCTTAGGATTAAATGGAGCTGAAATAGTTTACAATCCATCTGCAACGGTTGCTGGCTTATCACAATATTTATGGAAGTTGGAACAACCAGCTCACGCTGCTGCAAATGGATATTTCATGGGATGCATTAATCGTGTTGGTGAAGAGAAACCGTGGAACCTTGGAAAGTTTTATGGTTCCTCCTATTTCGTTGATCCTCGCGGACAAATTTTCGCACAAGCATCCGAAGATAAAGATGAATTATTAATTGCAGATTTCGATTTAGATATGATCGAAGAAGTTCGTGCTACATGGCAATTCTTCCGCGATCGTCGCCCAGAAACGTATGGCAAATTAACAGAACTATAACTATTTTTTTCATTATAACCATTACTATGTCGATTCAAAATAACAGATTAAGTGCTGAAGAATTTACTAAGAATTTTGTGGATGTTCATCCACCATTTGAACATGCGGAAGGCGCAGTGATCGAAGCAAATCGTTGCATCAATTGCTACGATGCTCCGTGCACAAAATCTTGTCCAACCAGTATTGATGTTCCCTTATTCATCAAGCAAATTGCTTCTGGAAATATAAAAGGTTCTGCAAAAACAATTTTATCATCCAATATTATGGGTGGTGGTTGCTCTAAAGTTTGTCCTGTTGAAAAACTTTGCGAAGGTGCTTGTGTTTTTAATTTGTTGGAAGACGTTCCTATCAGTATAGCGAAGTTACAACGTTATTCAACAGAGAAAGCTATTCACGAACAGTGGAAACTTTTTGAACGTAAACCATCGAATGGAAAAAAAGTTGCTGTGGTGGGTGCTGGTCCTGCGGGATTAGCATGTGCGCATGCGCTATCCTTACAAGGTGTAGAGGTAACCATTTACGAGAAGGAAGAAAAAGGTGGCGGACTAATGACGTATGGTGTTGCGGCGTATAAAGTGACTCCAACATTTTGCAAAGAAGAAGTTGATTATATTACCTCTCTTGGCGGAATTACTATTAACTACAAACAATCTTTAGGGAAAGATATTTTATTAGCGGATTTGCAAAAGAATTTCGATGCGGTATTTTTAGGAATTGGTGTTGGCATTGCACGCGAGTTAAATATTCCTGGTGAAAATGCAGATGGTGTTGTTGATGCAATTTCATTTATCTATAACCTGCGTACTAATGATTTCAATAAAATTGCTGTTGGAGATAAAATTGCTGTGATTGGAATGGGGATGACCGCTATCGATGCTGCAACACAATCAAAAAGGTTAGGTGCAAAAGAAGTGACACTAATTTATCGCCGTACAGAGAATGAAAAACCTTGTACGGATGTTGAATTAGATTTAGCACGATTAGATGGATGTTCTGTAATTTGGTTAGCAAATCCGAAGGAAATAATTTCAGAAAATGGGAAAGTGAAACAATTAGTTTGTTCTAAAATGAAATTAGGCGAGCCTGACAAATCGGGCAGAAGGGCTCCAGTTGATACAGGTGAAACCTTTATATTGGATGTGGATATGGTAATTAAAGCCGCCGGACAAATTCCTTTTGAAGAGGTGATTCAAAATGCAGATTTAAAAAACAATCAGGGAAAAATTATGATTGATCATTTAACTGCAACGAATCATAAAGGTGTGTTTGCTGGTGGTGATTGTGTGAATGGTGGAAAAGAAGTTGTGAATGCTGTTCAAGAAGGAAAAGATGGAGCAAAAGCAATTTTATCTTATCTACAACTTGAATCAATTTAATTATTTAAAAAAGTAAAACAATTATTATGGCGAATCTACAATCAAATTTTCTTGGCATAAAATCTCCCAATCCTTTTTGGCTTGCCTCTGCTCCTCCTACCGATAAAAAAATAAATGTCTTACGTGCCTTCGAAGCTGGATGGGGTGGTGTTGTGTGGAAGACATTAGGCACACAAGTGAAAAATGTTTCTTCTCGTTATTCTGCTGTTGAATACAATGGTCAGCGTGTGATGGGATTCAACAATATCGAATTGATTTCGGATCGTCCATTGGATATTAATTTGATAGAGATAAAGGAAGTATTAAAAGAATTTCCTGATCGTGCAATGGTAGTATCATTGATGGCCGATAACGATCGCAACAGTTGGCATGAACTAGTAAAAAAAGTGCAAGATACAGGAGCGCATGGTTTAGAATTAAATTTTGGTTGTCCACATGGGATGGTGGAACGTGGCATGGGTGCTTCGGTAGGTCAAGATCCTGAGATTGCGAAGATGGTTGTGGAATGGGTGATGGAAGTTGCACAAATTCCTGTCATTACTAAGCTTACTCCGAATGTTCATTCTGTTGTTCCTGCTGCACGTTCTGTATTAAAAGCAGGATCAAATGGTTTATCATTAATTAATACAATCCAATCAGTAACAGGAATTGATTTGGATACATTAGTACCGAATCCAAATGTTGCAGGGCACTCTGTTTTTGGTGGTTATTGCGGACCAGCGGTTAAGCCGATCGCATTAAAATTTCTTACTACGTTGTCACAAGATGAGTTAACAAATAAAGTTCCTATCTCAGGCATCGGTGGCATCACGTCATGGAAAGATGCTGTTGAATTCATGTTGCTTGGTGCGAGCAATGTTCAGGTTTGTACTGCTGCCATGCGTTATGGATTCAGAATCATTCGTGATTTATGTGATGGTATGAATAACTGGATGGACGAAAAAGGTTATAAAAATATCGAAGACTTTGTTGGCCTTTCAGTTCCTAAAATGATTAAGTGGGAAGAACTGGATATTAATTATCATATCATTGCAAATATTGATCAAGATAAATGTATTCATTGCGGACTATGTTATATCGCTTGTGAAGATACATCGCATCAATCTATCAATATTGAAAAGGGAAATCCTTACAATAAATACACCATCAAAGAAGAGGAATGTGTAGGATGTAACCTCTGCAAAATTGTATGTCCGGTGAGTGATTGTATTACGATGGAAGAACACCGAAAAGGCGATGAATATTTAAATTGGAAAGAATTTCAAAAGAGAGGATTACCATTGAATGACCATTGACTTAAATAAATTAAAAATTAAAAATTACGTTCCGATAGCTATCGGAATACGAATTGAAAAATAAATATATATCTGAAAATATTTTTCCGCTTAAATCAAACTTCCTTGGGAGGGGTTAGGAAGGTATTTAAAATAAATTAAGAATTACGTTCCGATAGCTATCGGAATAAAAATTACGAAAAAGAAAAACGTAATTCGTAACTTTTCCATTGGGGGGCATTGGCTCTGCTGTCCTGCGTTTGCAACTCAGGACAATATTCTTTCCTCGAAAACACATCTACACATCTTAATAGTCAAACCTGATGAAGTGTGCTCCTTCTTTATTTCTGATTTTGCCGTCTCCATTATTCATCCTACAAAGTTATAGGAACGTCTTTAGTTGCAATCTAAAGACAGCTATGTGAAAAATTAATGTTCTAATTTGCCAGTATGCCAATGAGCTAATTGAAATTCGGTAATATAAAAATGATATTACGTCTCGATAGCTATCGAAACGTAATTTTAAATTATTTTTTTTCAAACATCCCCTTTCGTCAAGGCATCTACAGCGAATGCACAAGCGCGAGCTGTTAATGCCATGTACGTAAGTGAAGGATTTTGCGTAGCAGATGAGGTCATGCAGCTTCCATCGGTAATAAAAACATTTGGCACATCATGCATTTGATTATTACCATTAAGAACCGAAGTTTTTGCATCCCGACCCATTCGAGCTGTTCCCATTTCATGTACAGCAGAACCAGCAGGTTTGGGATAATCAAATGGTTTTATATTGGTGAATCCTGATTTTTCTAACATTTCTTTACAACTTGCGGTGATATCTTTTCGCATTGCTTTTTCATTGTCTTGATATTCGAAAGATATACTCACCAATGGCAATCCCCATTGATCTTTTTTAGTTTTATCGAGTACAATTTTATTTTCGAAATACGGCAATGTTTCGCCCCAACCTCCTAACCAAATTTCCCAAGGACCAGGTTGCGTAAGCTTATCTTTAAAGTTACTTCCAACGCCATCGGTTCGAGCATACATATCGTTCCAACTTAATCGTTCTCCTTTTCCTTGAACACCATAACCACGAATAAAATCTTTCTGTTGTGTTTTCACATTCACATTTCTAAACCGAGGAATATGAATCGAACCCGGTGATCTTCCAAAATAATATTTATCATCAAAACCTTCATACGTTCCTGATGCACCAGCACCCGTATTATGATCCATCAAATTATGACCAATTTGTCCACTAGAATTCCCTAATCCATTTGGAAAAGCTTCACTAATTGAATTTAATAAAATAGAAGCAGTTGCAATGGTAGAAGCATTCAAGAAAATAATTTTACTATAATACACTGTAACTTCTTTTGTGATAGCATCCATCACACGCACACCTGTAGCTCTTTTTTTCTCTTTATCATACATCACTTCCACAACAATTGCATTAGGAACAAGTGTTAAATTCCCGGTGTTCATTGCTGCTGGAAGTGTAACACCGTTGCTACTGAAATACGCAGAAAATGGGCAACCTCTTGAGCATAAATTTCTATATTGACAAGGTCCACGACCATCCTTAGCTTCGGTAAGATTTGCCATACGGCTAGGTGTTACTAATCGATCCTGATAACTTTTTTTAATGTTCTCTGCAAAAAAATCTTCAATACAATTAAATTCGATGTGCGGTAAAAATTCACCATCCGGCAATTGAGAAAGTCCTTCGTTACGACCACTAATACCTACATATTTTTCAACATACGAATACCATGGTGCGATATCGTTGTATCGGATTGGCCAATCTACCGCTATTCCATCTTTTAAATTTGCTTCAAAATCGAGATCACTTAAACGATAACATTGCCGGCCCCAAGTTAAAGAACGACCTCCCACTTGATAACCACGAATCCAGTTAAAAGGATTTTCCTGGATATAGGGATGCTCTTTATCGTTCACAAAAAAATGCTTGTTACCTTCATCAAAAACTTGACTTTGTACTGGACAATCTTCACGATCCTTTTGAGTGTTATTGAGGCGATGTGTAAAGTCCCAAGGGTTTTTGAAAGCAGTATGATAATCCTTTACGTGTTCGACATTTCGCCCTCGCTCAAGAACTAAAGTTTTTAAGCCATTCTCACATAATTCTTTTGCAGCCCAGCCACCAGAAATTCCTGAGCCAACAACAATTGCATCAAATGTATTTGTTTTAGGAGCTTGCATATTTAGATTCGAGGTTTCTGTTTTTTAATTATTATTGAGTTGCCCAGGATTTTCCATTTTTCTCCCTAGTGATACAGGCAATTCGTTTTCCTGGAATCATAATATATTGCAATCCTTCTGATGCACCTTTCATAGATGTACAATATGCATTTGCAGAATATTCCTTCAGCGTGGTGATGAAACTTTCTCCAAAAAATTTATTTTTTATTTTACCCATGAAGCCGTTAAGAGGTTTTTCTTCACTTTCAATCATTACTAAAAGTAATTCTCTTTCTTTTTGAGAACAATTAAAAAAACTTTTGTTATACAACGATTTGCTGCATGACTTTACCTTTTCTAATCCACGAATAAAATTATTCTGAGTTTTACGATCAGCGCAATCTTCCAAAAGCAAAATAATGGTGTCTGCTGCATTCACATCTTTAGCACCAGGAGTATCTGTACGTGGAATAATTGTTTCCGCCAACTCGCCTATTAATAATTTTTCATCATGAAGACTATTTATTCGTTCATTTTTACTGTTACGATAAACATAATTTACGGCAACGGATCCACCTACAATGGCTACTATTCCAGCAAGCGCTTTTCGGCGATTCATATACTTTTATTTTAACGATAAAATATAGGTTACCATTTTGGCCGCGTCATCTTTAGCCAACGTTGGATGCGCTTGCATGGGCACTTGTCCCCAAACACCTTGTCCGCCTTGAATTACTTTTTCGATTAACAAAATATGATTTTTCTTTGTATCGGAATATTTCTCAGCGATATTTTTGAAAGAAGGACCAACCAAATTGTCATCTGCATTATGGCAAGAATAACAGTCAGTACTTTTCATCAATTTCGCACCTTCCGCAAGTGGTTCATCCGTAACATTAGGAACATTTGATGAATCGACAGCAGGAACAGGCGTTGCATTCACAGCTAGAGCACTATCATTTTTTGTAGTGTTTTCTGGTGAACAAGCAGAGAATACGCTTGCAATTATTAATACAAAAACTAGTGAATATTTCATGGAGATTTGAATTTGATAAATATAACATTCCTTTATACTGAGAAATGATTAAAAAGTTATAGTTATCCACCTATCAAATCTGGAAAATTTATGAATAATAAGATTTAACCCTTCTTCAGTTATTATCAAGATTGCAAAAATCATTAATACCTATCTTCGTTGTAATTATTCGCACTTAAATTATTTATGAAACCATCCTACTTACGAATTAAATTTTTGTTAATAATTGGCTTTTTTGCAGTGCTCACAACATCAAATGGGCAGTCCTCTTCAGAGATTTATCAGCGCATTAAAAAGTTGGATATTTTAGGTTCTGTGCTTTATTTCGCTGCTCATCCAGATGATGAAAACACTACATTAATTAGTTATTTATCCTTAGAAAAGCAATATAGAACTGGTTATTTAGCACTTACTCGTGGTGATGGAGGTCAAAATTTAATTGGTTCAGAACAAGGCGTAGATTTAGGATTAATTCGCACGAGAGAATTACTGGCGGCAAGAGCAATTGATGGTGGTGAACAGTTTTTTACACGTGCTTATGATTTTGGATTTTCGAAAACTGCTGATGAAACATTTAGAATTTGGAATAAGGATCAAGTGTTAGAAGATGCAGTTTATGTGATTAGAAAATTCAAGCCAGATGTAATTATTTGTCGTTTTCCTGCTGATAGTCGTGCCGGACATGGTCATCACATTGCAAGTGCGATGATAGCAAGAGAAGCCTATGACGCGGCAGCTGACCCAACAAAATATCCTAAACAAGTGGCGTTATTGGGAACATGGAAGGCGAAGCGAATCCTATTGAATACTGCAAATTTTGGCAATGTAAATTCAACATCTGACGATCAATTAAATTTCGATGTAGGCATTTATAATCCTATTTTAGGGAAGAGTTATGGTGAGATCTCTGCTGATAGTCGTTCACAGCATAAAAGTCAAGGTTTTGGCGTTCCGCATACGAGAGGAAAAGAGATAGAATACTTTATCACATTAGCTGGAGATTCAGCTAAAAATGATTTGATGGAAGGCGTGAAAAAAAGTTGGTCGGATGTGAAAGATGCAACAATTATAAGTATGTATATTGATAGTGCTCTTTTAAAATTTAATTGGAATAATCCTTCCACTTCCTTTGGAGATTTGATAACTATCAGAACTCAAATAAATAAAATGCCAGCGAGTTTTAATCGCACTTTAAAGTTGAACGAAATCAATAAATTAATCGTTGATTGCAGTGGTTTTTGGATCGAATGCACTTCCAATTCGGCTCGATTTGCACTTGGTGATAGCATTGAAGTAAAAGTGCAACTGATGAATCGTTCTAATTTATCTATTAGTGTATTTCCCTTTGGTGATGTAAATAAAGATTCCCTATCGGTGGGTATTTTATCGAAAAGTATTTTAAAAACTTTCATTATAAAAGTTGCTGGACCAAAAAATATTTCACAGCCCTATTGGCTCGAAAATCAGCATAGCCGCGGAATGTATATTTTGAACGATTTAAGCCAAACTGGTAAGCCTTGGAATGATCCATCTCTCACTGTAAATTTCACTGTAAATGTAAACGGTGAGATGTTTGAAGTGAGCCGTCCTGTGATCTATAAACACACGGATCCTGTGAAAGGGGAATTGTACGATCCACTTACTATTAGTCCAAAGATTACAGCAAACACCACAGAGCAAGTGCAACTATTTGCTAATCATCATGCAAAAAAACTTATCGTAAGGCTCAACTATTGGGGCATTGTTGTGGATACTTTTAAAATCGCGGCAATTTTTTCTCATGATAAATCATGGACCTGTTTTCCATCCGATACGACGATCATCTTTAGCAAAAAGGGTGAAGAAAAAGAAATAAGTTTTATGATTTCTCCAACTGCAATAAATTCGATACCTGATACCTTAACATTTACTGCAAAAGACCGCAATGGTGTAGAAAAGTTGAAAAGCACGAAGGACATTTTTTATGATCACATTCCTCCTATCCATTGGTATCCTGATTTAAACATCGGATTGCGTTCTATTCCAATGATGTTGAATACGCATAAAATAGGGTATCTAAAAGGTGCTAGCGATATGGTACCGGCATTTTTACGTCAATTGGGTTACGAGGTAGAAGAACTTTCATCGAAAGAAATTTCACTTCGTGACCTTTCAAGTTTTGATGTGATAATTGCAGGAATTCGTGTTTATAATACAGATGAACGGATGCCATTTGTACAAGATAAATTGATGAATTATGTTAAAAATGGAGGCATTTATTTTGTTCAATATAATGTGAATAGCACTACACTTCCTCATGATTTAGGACCTTATCCATTTGAAGTTGGTCGTAATCGTGTAACGGAAGAAGATGCCTTGGTTACCTTTTTAGATCCTCAAAATCCGCTCTTAAACAAGCCCAATAAAATTACACAAGATGATTTTAAAGGATGGATACAAGAGCGAGGAATTTATTTTGTTGAGAACGCTGATCCCCTTTACAAAAAATTATTCCTTATGAATGACACTGGTGAAAAAGCACAAGATGGAAGTATCATCATTTCAAATTATGGAAAGGGAAGATACATTTACTCTGGATTGGCATTCTTCCGAGAGATTCCCGCGGGAGTATCTGGAGCTATACGGTTATTTGTAAATTTGATTTCGAAATAATTTAAATTAATAGAAGCAATAATTCACCTGAAGAGAATACAAAAAAAAATACCCAAACAGATTGTCTAGGCATTTTTCGGGTAATGGTTAATGGGTATTTTTAATACGAGGTATTTCGCTTTTTTAAATAGTGCGAACTGAAATACATTTGTTTCTTAACGCAATATTTAACGAAGATCGAAATATTTTTCAAATAAACAAGTAATCATGAAAAAACATTTGCAATTATGTGCAAATAGTTTTTAACAAAAAAAATTAAATTGTTAATGAAATTGAATTTCTTAAAAGTATTTGATGAGAAAATCAATCACCTTTTTACTGAATTTCGAATAGGGTGGATAAAGAATTTCTGTCATAGAAAAACTAAGACGTTGGTTTACGATTGCCTTTTTATTTGTAAATTCTTCAAAGCCAAAAAGACCGTGTGATTTTCCAATGCCCGAATTATTTACGCCACCAAATGGTAATTCAGGATGCGAATATTGAATTAAACAATCATTAATACAAACGCCTCCGGCAGATGTTTTTTCGAGTATGGAATTGGAAAATGATTTTGTTTTGGCAAAAATATACATCGACAATGGCTTTAGTTTTTTATTGATATAATGGATGACTTCCTCCTCTTTCGAAAATTTCAAAACAGGTAATAATGGACCAAATATCTCTTCCTCCATTAAATTACAATCAGGGATATTAGTAATAATTGTTGGTTCAAAATATTTTTTTAATTTATCTGTATTTCCACCAAAAGCGATCTCAGCACCTTTAGATTTTGCATCATTTAACAGATTTATTAAACGATCAAAATGATGATCATTTACTATTCGTGAATAATTTTTTGAGGATTTGATACCGTTCCCACTTTCATCAAACATCTTCTTCAAGTGAACGACTAAATGCTTCATAAAATCCCCATAGACCTCTTCGTGAACCATTACATAATCAGGAGCAATGCATGTTTGTCCGGCGTTAATAAATTTACCCCAAACAATCTTTTTGGCAGCATCATTTATATCTGCGCAAGCATTCACAATTACTGGAGATTTTCCACCCAATTCGAGAGTAACACTTGCTAAATGTTGAGCGGCGGCAGTCATTACAACCTTACCGATTTCTGGACTTCCGGTAAAAAAAATATGATTGAATGGAAGTGATAATAATTCTTTAGCGGTGTTTGCATCACCATTCACTACTGCAACTTCATTTGGCGTGAATAATTCTCCGATCATTTTTTCGATTAAAGCAGCCACATTAGGAGTCATTTCGGAGGGTTTGAGTATAGCAGTATTCCCACCTGCAATAGCAGAAATTAATGGACCAATTAGTAAACTAAAAGGGTAATTCCATGGGGAGATGATCAAACAAACACCCTTCGCTTCAGGAAGAATAGATGAAGATGAGCCTATCAAAGTTAATGGAGTTCGCACCTTTTTGATACTCATCCAAACGGACAAATTTTCAATAACATGACGCAACTCTGCAGTGAGTGTGTAAATTTCTGTAATATCACTTTCCTCAGGCGACTTACTAAGATCATTATATAATGCTGTATGTACTAGCATACGATTCTTCAAAATCCACTTAAGAATCATCTTAAGTTTTATTTTCCGCACCTCAGAAATACTGGAACGCACTTCGAAAGATTTTGTTTGCTGCTTTACAAAAATATCCGTAATATTTTCAAGTGTCATTTTAGTGAATATATTAGTAAATATACATAAAAACGAATAAAATTAATCAATATGTTAACCCTTGACAATAGCATTTGAAAAATACCGTTTATCTTCGTTGACAATAATTTTATCAAAAAGTAAAATGAAGGCGATTTTAAATATTTCAATATTAATTCAAATTGCATTCGGCGCAGCATCATTGGCTCAATCATCTAAAAATAATAACTGGCAATTACTCGACCCCGATTCTGGAAAAGCAGTTGGAACAGCTGTGAATACGGTTTATTCCACATTGGTAAATGGGCGAACATCTGTACCCATTCTAGTCGCAGTAATCGATAATGGAACTGATACCGCTCATGTAGATTTAATAGAACATATTTGGAATAATCCTAAAGAAATTGCGGGCAATGGGATTGACGATGATGGAAATGGATATGTTGATGATACCCATGGTTGGAATTTTATCGGTGGCGATAAAGGAAATACATTACATGATAACATTGAGCTAACACGATTTTATAAATTGGGAAAATCAGGACTTCCCGCTCATTACTCCTGGAAGTCAATAAAAAAATCTTATAAGAAAGAAGTAAGGATTAATAATAAGCAGCTAAAATTTATCGCAAAAATAAATACTTGGATTGCTGAAGTAAATAGCAAAAGTGGAAAAGACTCCATCACTGCAGCAACGGCTAAATCGGTTAAAGTTCATGGTTTAAAAATGAAACTTTATAAAAAATCAATTACCAATGCAATGGAAGGTGGATATGACTTTAAATCATTCGAAAATGAAATTAGAGACATAAATGAGCCATTGTTAGTTAGTCAAGATTATTATTTAAATTTAAATTATGATGGACGGGCAATGGTGAACGATCATTATGAAAACTTAACCGAACATAATTATGGCAACCACGATGTAACAGGGCAAGGAGGATCACATGGCACTCATGTAGCAGGAATTATTGGAGCGGTACGAAATAATAATATCGGGATGAACGGTATTGCAGAAAATGTAAAAATAATGGTTGTTCGTGTTGTTCCTGATGGTGATGAACGCGATAAAGATGTTGCCAATGGAATTCGATATGCAGCAGATAATGGAGCCAGATTAATTAATATGAGTTTTGTAAAGGAATATTCTCCAAACAAATCATTGGTAGATGAAGCTGTGAAATATGCTGCAACGAAGGGAGTTTTAATCATCCATGCAGCGGGAAATGAATCATCGAATAATGATAATACTCCTTTTTTTCCGAATCAATTTTTTGACGAAACAAAAACAAGAGCAGAAAATTGGATTGAAGTTGGTGCTTCGAATATCGATGGAAACCCAGCTAAATTTTCCAATTATGGAAAATCACATGTTGACCTTTTTGCACCCGGTGTAGCTATTTATTCAACAGTACCTGACAATAAATATGAATCAGAAAACGGGACTAGTATGGCTGCACCAGTTGTTTGCGGAGTTGCGGCGCTTGTATTGTCCTATTTTCCGGCCCTTACCGTTGACGAATTAAAAAACGCATTACTTGCTGGAGTTCAAGAAAGAGAAACAGATTGTTCCTTGCCTGGGAATGCAAAAGAACGAGTAAAATTCTCAAGCCTATGTGGTACGGGAGGAATAATAAATGCGAAAACAGCATTTTTAAAAGCAGAAGAAATTGCAGGAAAAAAATAATCACAAACCAAAAGAAAAGATAACTGAAGGAATTACTTATTCCCTCAATTATTCATCCAGGTAATCATAAGCTCCAAATGAAATATTTTAGTTTTATTCAAACAAAATTACCTCATTACTATGACTAATATATTGACTAACTAAAACAATGAAAGTTCACCTAAAGTTAGCCCTATTAATAGTGATCTTGCAACTTAAAGTCTATGGACAACAGGTTAAATCGCTAGATGATTTTATTCATTTTGCCAATCAGGAAAATCCACTTATTAAAGAGAATGCAAATCTTTTAAAAATTTCACAACAACAAAAGGAACTTACGGCTGCACAATTAAGAAAGCCACAAATAAATTTAACTGCCGACTATCTTTTTGCTCCTTATTTTTTTAATAATAAGCAATTCATCTCTGTTACTCAAAACCCAGAGAGCAATGCTTATGGTTATAATATAAATTTAAGCAATGGAGGATTATATGCCACTCAATTAAATATTGCAACGCCCATCTTTAACTCTGGGATTGTAAACACCTATTTCCAACAAAATGATTTGCAAAATCAATTATTAGGTGCTAATTTAAAGGCCTTCATAAATGATTTAAATAAACAAATTACTGATCAATTTGTAAATGCGTATCAGTTACAAGAACAAATAAGATATCAGCAAAAGCTAATTCTATTATTGAATGATCGAAAAAAAATAGTATCGACATTAGTTGAAAAAGGGCTTTTTCAGCAAAATGACCTCTTACTTTTAGAGATAGAAATAAATCAAAAACAACTAAATATAGAGACAAGTAAAATTGCATTATACGACGCATTTAACAAACTTAACAATACATGTTTAATAAGTGACACCTCAATTTTTGAATTGCAAAAACCAATTATAAAACAAAAAGAATTATTACAAACTTATAATTACGAAATTAAATACAGGATTGATAGTTTAAATATACTTTCTCAACAATCAATTCAGAATTTAAAATACAAACCACAATTAGTATTGTTTGGCAATACCGGTTTAAACGCAACAACCACAGAAAACATCGCCCATAATATTGGCATGAGTGCTGGATTACATTTGCAAGTTCCAATATACGATGGAAAACAAAAAAAAATAACTGGACAACAGAATAAATTACTCATAGAAAACCTTAACTTCTATAAATCACAGACTACCCTGCAGCAACGAAATAATTTAATTTTTCTTCAAAAGCAAATTTTGTCAACAGAAAAAACAATTGAATTATTTAATTCTCAGATAAAGTCGCAAGAAGATTTATTGAAAATATTGCAAGAAAAAGTAATTATGGGACAAATTTCAGTAACCGACTTTTTAAATGCCATTGAAAACTATTCAAATAGTAGCCTCGATAGAATTCAGTCACAAACAAATTTATGGTCTCTCGTAAATCAATTTAATGCAACCAACTGGTAATGAAAAAATATACCATAAATTCAGTTCCGATATTCCTATTATTAACTTTATTCTCCTGTAATCGAAAAGATAAGGTAACAAGTGAAGACGCAACGTTAATCTCAACAACAGTAAGTATCACACAACCAACACGTCAAAATCTTGTAGAATATATTCATCTTAATGGAGTCAGTGTTTTTCAAAAAAGGGATAATCTTAGATCGACAGTAACAGGTTACATCCGAGCTTTAAAATTCCGACAAGGAGACAAAATAAAGAATGGTGAAATATTTTGCCTAGTGGGCACAAAAGAACAAGAAGCGCTGAAAAATTTAGCACTTACAGATACCTCTTTACTTAAATTTAAAAGACCTATAAGCATCATTTCAAATGTGAGTGGTATTATTTCTAACATCGCGTTATTAGAGGGTGATTATGTTTCAGAAGGTGATATTATTGCCACAGTAAGTGAGCCTCAATCGTTAATAATACAAGTTAATGTTCCTTATGAGTATAACCAACTTGTTAGTGAAGGAAAAAAATGCGAAGTATTACTTCCCGACGGAAAAGTAATTCAAAGTATAATAACTGGTAAGTTGCCCATTGTTGAAATTAATTCTCAATCTCAAACTTATTTCCTTCGAGTGCCCAATGAATCATTGCCAGAAAATTTAAATGTCACCATTTTAATATCAAAAAATCAAAGAGAGAATGCACTTTGTATCAGCACAACTGCCATTCAAACAGATGAAATGCAAAAAAATTACTGGTTAATGAAAGTTGTAAATGGTTCGATAGCTAGAAAAATTGCTATTGAAACTGGATTGCAAAATGATTCTATTACAGAAATTATATCCAAGAATATTACCATCAATGACACTATCATTACTGATGGTGCTTATGGTCTTGAAGATTCTACATTGATTCAATATAAAAAATGATGGAAAAGGCAAAACATCATCATTTTAAATATCCCATATTAGCAGTTTCATTGCTAATACTAATTGCTGGATTCTATAGTTATAGCAATTTAAAAACAGGTTTATTTCCTGACATTACATTTCCAAAAATCAAAGTCATTGCTGATGCAGGTCAACAGCCTGTAGATAAAATGATGACGACGGTTACTGTTCCATTAGAAAACTATATAAAGCGGACAGAAGGATTAGATTATATTAGAAGTACAACAGCTAGAGGTTCATGTGAAATATCTGTTTTTTTAAAATGGAATACGGATGTTGATAAGGCAAGGCAACAAATTGAGTCATTTGTGAATCAAGTGAAAAATAATTTGCCATCGCAAACATCGATTAGCGTTCAAAAAATGAATCCATCTATATTGGCTGTAATGGGCTATTCATTAGAAGGAAATCGTTCACAGGTAGAACTAAAAAAGATTGCACAATACCAGATTAAACCCTACTTAGCTTCTGCTCCTGGTGTTGCTGACATTGCCATAATTGGTGGGAAATCGAAAGAATATCAAATTATCATCTCACCAAATAAAATAGCCTCATTAGGTATTTCCTTACAAACAATTCAATCAGCAGTTCAACAATCAAATATTTTAGAATCGAACGGATACATTAACGACCACAATCGACTTTATTTGACACTTACAGATAATGCGGTTGATAACATAGATGAATTACGAAATTTGGTGCTAAGCAATACTCCCAATAGATTAATAAAATTAAGTGATGTTGCATCCATAGAATTAAATGAAGCAAAAGAATACATTAAAATTAAAGCGAATGGAAATAATGTTCCGTTAATTGCAATTTTTAAACAACCCGATGCAAATTTAATCGATGTAAATAATGCAGTTGAACAACGCATAGAGGAACTAAAGAATATCCTTCCTAACGATTTGCATCTCATCCCCTATTATAAACAAGCAGACTTTGTTAATGAGAGTATCAAAAGTATTCGGGATGTTTTATGGTTAGGATTACTATTGGCAATTATTATTGTCATCGTATTTTTAAGATCTGGTTCCACAAGTTTAGTAGTATTAATTACAATACCCATAACACTTTGTTTAACTGTTACCATATTAAATGTAATTGGTTATACATTTAATATCATGACACTCGGAGCTATTGCTGCTGCTATAGGATTGATGATCGATGATGCTGTAATAATTGTTGAACAAATTCATCGAAGTCATGAAGAAAATCCAGACGAACCCATTACCTCATTAATTGGTAAATCAATTACCTATTTGTTTCCTGCAATGGTGGGTTCTTCACTAAGTACGATAGTGATTTTTATCCCTTTTATTATGATGAGTGGCATAGCTGGAGCGTATTTTCAAGTGTTAGCTTATACCATGATCATTACCTTATCAGCATCTTTCTTTGTAACATGGTTAATACTTCCAATGCTCTTTTTAATAGTTCCATTGAAGAAGAAAAAGAAGGTTGTTTATAAAAATAAAACACAATGGATTATCTTCTTTACGCGTCGACCTATCATCAGTTTACTTTTTATTTCTATCTGTATATTGGCCATTATTTTTATCCCTGCAAAATTAAAATCTGGATTTCTCCCTGATATGGATGAAGGTAGTATGGTCTTAGATTTCAATAGTCCGGCAGGAACTTCAATAGAAGAAACAGATCATTTACTTCAACAAGTAGATAAGATTATTCAACAACAACCTGAAGTTGAAAATTTTTCACGAAGATTAGGAACACAAATGGGATTTTTTATTACGGAACCAAATCGTGGTGATTATCTTATTCAATTAAAAAAGAAACGAACTAAAACAACAGTAGAAGTATCTGATAATATTCGTCAGAAAATAGAGAGTACTATTCCTCAACTTACCGTTGATTTTGGTCAAATTATGATGGACATGTTGGGCGATTTGATGAGTAGTGTTCAGCCTATTGAAATAAAAATATTTGGCGATAATCAATCTAAAATAGAAAGTATATCGAAACAAATTGCAGAAGAATTAACAAAAGTAAATGGCACTGCGGATGTTTTTGATGGGATTGTTATTGCTGGTCCAGAAATTAATATACAACCCGATGTCACGAAGCTTTCACAACTAGGGTTAACAGTTTCTGATTTCCAATTTCAATTACAAACACAAATTGAAGGAACTGTAATAAGTACCATGCTAGAAAAAGATCGACAAGTAGATATTCGATTAATTTATCCTGAAGCACTAGGAACGACGATTCATTCACTAGAAAATACCTCCATACTTTTAGCAAATGGAAAAATAAAACCTATAAATACTATTGCCAAAATACAAATAGAAAAGGGTGTTGCAGAGATCAATCGTGAAAACCAAAAAATGATGGGTGTGATTACGGCCCGTCTTAATAATCGGGATTTGGGAAGCACCTTAAAAGACATTGAACAACATCTCAAAAATAAAATATCGCTGCCAACTGGATATCATATTGAATATGGTGGAAGTTATGCTCAACAAAAAAACGCCTTCAAAGAATTGCTACTAATTTTAATTGCATCCATACTTATGGTCTTTATTATTATGCTATTTCTATTTCGTCAAATCAAAATTTCATTTATCATTATCGCCTTAGCAGTACTAGGTGTTTCAGGATGTTTATTAGGATTACTGCTTACAGGTACTGCATTAAATGTAGGTAGTTACACAGGGATTATTATGGTTGTTGGAATCATTGGGGAAAATGCCATATTCACCTATTGGCAATATCAAGAAGCACTAAAATCAATGAACAAAGAAGATAGTATCAACTTTTCAATAGCTACCCGATTAAGACCAAAATTAATGACGGCATGCGGTGCTATAATTGCACTACTTCCATTAGCACTCGGAATTGGAGCTGGAGCGGAATTACATCAACCATTAGCGATAGCTGTGATTGGTGGATTAATAATTGCGCTTCCTTTATTATTAATCGTATTTCCATCTGCTATAAAATACTTATCATAGATTATTTTATCAAAGTACCCGTAAGTTGTTGCAACTCCACTATCGAAATATTACAAGTATATAAGGCATTCGCAAGTCTGATTTGTACTTCTTCAACAGTTTGTTGCGCAGTGCGTAATTCCAATACATTACTTTCATTGAGACGAAATCTCTTCATCATGATATCTAAATTTTCTAAAGCAAATTTTTCGCTTTGCAATTCATTATGATAAATCGCCAAAGCACTTTGATAATTTGTCCATGATGTTGCAAGTGCCGAATTAATAGACTGTTTAGTAAAACTAATATTTAATTGCGTATTTTGCAAAGACAACTTTGCATTTTTAGATAGACGCTGTTGATTACTTCCATTAAAAATATTCCATGACAATCCAATACCTGTGGAAGGACCATAGACCTGATTCTTTAAGTAAAATCCTTGTGTAGCAATATTGTTATTATAGTTGTATGCAGCATTTACATCAAGTTGTGGAAAGAAACCGGCTTTGGCAATTTTCAATTCTTGTTTAGAAATCTCGTTTAAAAGCAACTGTTCTTGCAAATCTAAATTTCCATTTTCCAATTTATTTAGAAAACCTCCAAATTGCAAAGTAGAATCTGGCCCTAAAGAATCTACCGCAACAAATAGTTCATCTAAGGGATGCATCAATAATTCATTCAAACGAATCTGCGCATTTCTCAAATTACTTTTGAGCGTTATTAGATTACTTTGTTGAGTGTTATAATCGACGTTAGCTTGAAGTAATTCCGTTTTCGCGGCATTTCCAAGAGTTAATTTTCTATCAGCAAGGCGTTGTCGTTCATCATACAAATTAAACGTTGCTAAATTTTTCTGTACCAATTGTTGCTCTCGTACTACTTCAAAATAGGTAGCTGCAACGGAGGCAATAGTCATGGTAATTTGTCTCTTGACATCTAACTCACCAATTTGTTGTAGGGATTGCAACTTCTTACGTGTTGCAAACATTTTCGCACCATCAAATATAGTCCATCCTAAGGCTGCTTTACCCGTATAAGACTTCGTATCGACTCCATTCTTATCAGTAACAATTCCCGTCGATGTTTCTTGTCGCAAAGTATTAACTGCATAATTGTATCCACCATTAACATCAACATTAGGTAGCATTCCAGAATTACCTAAGCTCGAATTATTCGTTGCAATCTGAAAATTATTCCTACTGATTTGAATTCCCAAATTATTTTGTAATGCAGAATCAATTGCAGCTTGAAGAGTGATTGTAGTTTGGGAAAACGAATCAGTGATTTGCATTAAACAAACTAAAAGTAAAAGAAATCGATTGTTCATATTATACTTCATGCGATTTACGTTGTTTTGCTAAATAAGAATACATAGCTGGTATAACAAATAAGGTTAAAACAAGTGAAAACATTAATCCTCCAATGATAACGATCCCCATTCCTGTCCTACTTTTAGATGCAGCTCCTAATGCCGCAGCAATAGGCAAGGCACCTAATGCAGTTGCTAGACTTGTCATTAAGATTGGGCGCAAACGAGAAATCGCAGCTTGTTGAATCGCCATTGATTTTATCATACCTTTTGCTTGCAATTGATTCGCAAATTCAACAATTAAAATTCCGTTTTTTGTAACCAATCCAATCAACATAATAATACCAATTTCACTAAAGATATTTAATGTCTGATTAAAATACCAAAGTGAAAAGACAGCACCCGCTAATGCGAGAGGAACCGTAATCATAATTATAAAAGGATCTCTAAAACTTTCGAACTGCGCAGATAAAACTAAATAGACTAGCAGAAGCGCTAATAAAAATGCAAATGCTAAACTTGAGGTACTTTCATCAAAATCACGAGAAGATCCAGTGAGAGCTGTATTAAAGGAATCATTAAGTGTTTTCTTGGCTATTGAATTCATCGCTACAATTCCATCTCCAATAGTTTTACCAGGAGCTAAACCAGCAGAAACGGTAGCAGACATATATCTATTGTAATGATACAATTGAGGTGGTGAACTTTGTTCATCAACAGTTACAATATTATCTAGCTGAATTAATTCTTGTCTATCGTTTCTTAAATAGATTGACTTTAAATCAATTGGTTTATCACGATAAGTTCTTTCAAATTGACCTATCACTTGATACTGTTTACCATTCATATTAAAATATGCCATCCTTTGTGGACTAAATGCCAATTGTAAAATTTGAGCTACATCAGAAATAGTAATTCCGAGTTCTTGTGCTTTTTCACGGTTCACGATAAGGTTTAATTCAGGCTTGTTAAATTTAAGATTTACATCAACAACCTGAAAAGTTTTATCCTTATTTGCTTCTTCAATAAATTTTGGAATCTTTTCTTTTAACGATTCAAAGTTGGGTGCTTGAATAACGAATTGAACAGGTAATCCGCCAAATCCTCCAGTAGAAATAGTTTGTTGTTCGGTAATAAAAACTTTTGCGCCGGGAAAATTTTTAGCTTGCTCAGAAACATATTGAGCAATTTGTGATTGAGATCTTTTTCTTTCTGAAGGATCCTTTAGTACTAACCTTACAAACCCAGTATTCGGCGAACCAGATCCTGTAAAATTGGGTGCGGTCACGGATAAACAAACAGTTTTTTCAGGAATAGAATCTTTAATAAAATTTGTTATCTTATTAATATAATTGTCCATGTATTCGTAGGTAGCACCTTCAGGTGCAGTCGCAATAACACGCATCCAACTTCTGTCATCCAAAGGTGCTAATTCTGATTTTAAACTATTCCCAAAAAACCAAATCATTATGGAACATAATCCAATTAAGACAAAGGCCATCCATTTCACATTTAAAAATCGTTGAAGCAAATCAGAATAATTTGAATTTAGTTTTTCGAAGAATGGTTCGGTAGCAATATAAAATTTCGTTTTCTTATCCGCCTTACGAACAAGGTAAGCATTCAACATGGGAGTAAGTGTTAATGAAACAAATGCAGAAATTAAAACTGATCCGGCAAGTACAACACCAAATTCTTGAAATAATCGCCCTACAAATCCTTGCAAAAAAATTACTGGAAGAAATACTACAGCTAGTGTAACGGATGTGGAAATTATAGCAAAGAAAATTTCATTGGAACCCTGTATAGCAGCTTCTTTAGGTGACATCCCTGCTTCAATCTTTTTAAAGATATTTTCGGTAACAACAATACCATCATCCACTACTAATCCAGTGGCAAGAACAATCGCTAATAAGGTTAAAACATTAATGGAATAACCCATAATGTACATGATAAAAAATGCACCAATAAGTGAGACTGGAATGTCAATTAATGGCCGGAATGCAATAACCCAATCCCGAAAAAATAGAAATATAATAATAACTACTAATAGTATTGCAATAAGTAAAGTTTCTTGAACTTCAAAGATGGATTTTTTTATAAACTTAGTATTATCAAGAGCAATATCTACTTTAAAATCTTTGGGCAAATCTTTTTTTAATTGTTCAAGGCGTTTATAAAACTCCTTAGAAATATCAATATAATTTGCGCCTGGTTGTGGCACTAATCCCAATCCAATCATCGGAATGCCCGACTCTTTTAAGATAGTTTCCTCATTTTCTGCACCTAAAGTTGCGTATCCAATATCTCGCAAATGAATAACGTTACCACTATCACTTTTCACAATGAGATTTTGAAAGTCTTCAACAGTTTTCAATCGTCCCATTGTTTTTACTGTCAATTCGGTATTATCACCTGATATTTTTCCAGAAGGAAGTTCTACATTTTCTTTATCCAGAGTTCGTTTAATATCTAACGGTGTTAATCCATACGCTGAAAGTTTATCTGGATCCATCCAAATACGCATGGCATACTTTCGCTGTCCCCATATTTGCACTGTACTAACTCCAGGTATTGTTTGCAACCGTTCCGCAATAACATTTTCCGCATAGTCACTTAATTCGAGAACATTTCTTGTATTACTTTGCAATGTCATAGAAATTATTGCATCAGAATTTGCATCCGACTTTGTTACTGTTGGCAAACCATCGATGTCTTGTGGAAGTGTTTTTACAGCTTGTGAAACTTTATCTCTCACATCGTTTGCAGCAGCTTCCATATTGATGCTGATATCAAATTCGACAGTGATAGCAGAAGAACCTTGATTACTTGAAGATGAAATTGAACGTATGCCAGAGATACCATTGATAGCTTTTTCCAGAGGTTCCGTGATCTGAGCTTCAATCACATCTGCATTAGCTCCCGAATAATTTGTACGCACAGTAATTACTGGAGGATCAATTGAGGGAAACTCTCGAACTCCCAAATATTTATAACCAATCACTCCGAAAAGTATGATCAACAAGTTCATTACAATTGTAAGAACTGGTCTATTGATACTTGTTGTAGATAAATTCATTTTGCGCGTAATAAAAGCAACTATTTAACTAATAAAAACTTTAACTTAGAACCCTGGCGAATCGACATAATTCCAGAAGTAATAAGTGTATCACCAGCAGAAATTCCTTCAACAATCTGCACGGTTTTTTCTTCACGAACGCCAATCTTAACAGGTACTGCATTTGCTATTCCACCTTTAGAAACAAAAACTTGTGCTCCTTTAAGAATTGGTACGATCGCTTCTGTAGGAACAACTAATGCATCATTAATCTGATCTAGTAAAATATCAATTCGAGCAAATGCTCCAGGAGTAATTTTATTGTCAGAATTTTCAGCACGTGCTCTAACTTTTAATGTGCGCGTACCTGTGTCAATTTGCGGCTCAATAGCATAGATGATTCCAGTAAATTTATTCGAAGAACCTTCAATTAAAAAATCAATTTTAGTGTTCACTTTCAAAACCTGTGAATATCTTTCAGGAATTGAAAAATCAATTTTTACTGGATTGATTTGTTGAATAGTAGCAATAACATTTTCTTGATTTATAGTACTCCCCGTACTTACATTTCTCAAACCAATTACGCCTGAAAAGGGCGCTCTAATTTCGGTTCTCGCCAATTGCACTTTTAATATTTCAGCATCAGCGAGTAACGATTGAACTTCATTATCAGCAGCATCGTATTCTTCTTTACTTACTCCTTGAATATTTAATAATTCCTTTTGACGAAGTAATTTATCATTTGCAAGCTTAGCTTGTGCAACAACCTTTTTCAACTGCGCTCTTAAATCATCATCCACTAATTTAACTAGGAGTTGTCCTTGTTGAACAGGTTTTCCTTCACTAATTGACAAGTATGATATTTTACCAGCAATTTCAGGACGCAATTCTACCATTTCATTTGCAGTTACAGTACCAGTTACTGAAATTCGATTATTTATTACTGAGGGATGAACAATAAATCCTTCTACATTATTAGGTATATCTTTTGTTGAAGACGAACCAGTTGGCGCTATACCATCAACAGAGGGAAAGAAAATATATTTTGCGACTAACAATACGATAATCAATAAAATCAAATAGATAAATCCTCGATTATTTTTCATGCTTACTAATTTTTTTTATTGGCTTAATTTCAACTGAGTAATTATTAGATGGCAAACTATTTAAACTAACCATCATTTTTTCTAGTACGGAATGAAACAAAAGTTTTTCATCATTATTTAATCCCTTTAATAACTGTTTATGTAAAGAAGTAATAGCTGCCTCAATTTCGGGAATTAATTTTATAGATTTAGGGGTGAGCGACAATTGATATTCTCTTCTATTTTCTGGATTGATTTCTTTAGTTATCAATTCCAACTTCAAAAGGTAATCTAGAATTCGAACCATGGAAGCTTTATCGATCATTAATTTATTCGCAATACATTGTTGACTTACCTGTATTCCAGAATAGTGAATCGCAAGTAATACTGAATAATAGCGATCAATTTTTGTGCTTTCCAATTTATTGGTTAACACTCCAAAGTATTGTTTTGCAATTAGCGCCATGGTGGTACCTAATGGCATCCAATCTTTAGTAGTATCTTTAACTCTTGTCATAATAATAGTTGACTTTACAAACAGTTTGCAAATGTAACAATATATTTATCGACTATTTAAAAAAAACTACAAAAAAAGATTAACAGGAATATAAACTCAAAATGGATGAATGAAAGAATAGAATATTTCAAAAATCAACTACTTACAAATCAAATTATTACAGGGTATTATATTTTCTTTGGGAAATTTAATATTAATAGGAATAATAATGTATTATTCTTAGCTTCGTAAAAATGACAATAAATCTTCCGCAAGCATTTCTAGATAGAATGCAAATACAATTAGGTGACGAATACAATAATTTTATTGAAAGTTTAAAATCTTCGCAACCTACTTCTATTCGATTACATCCCGAAAAAAAGTCTGATCAATTTAATAATGATGAAGTAATTCCATGGTGTGTTGATGGTCGTTATTTACCCCAACGTCCTTCATTTACCTTTGATCCACTTTTTCATGCGGGTTGTTATTATGTACAAGAAGCAAGTTCTATGTTTTTAGAGCAAGTTTATAAAATTATCAATAAAGAAAATGCACCTGTTAAAATTTTAGATCTGTGCGCCTCACCAGGTGGAAAGTCAACACATTTATTAAGTTTAATTGAAAAAGACAGTTTACTTATCAGCAATGAGATTATACCAGGCAGAAATACAATACTCCAACAAAATCTGGTAAAATGGGGATATCCCAATGTAATTGTAACTCAAAATCAAGCTTCAGATTTTTCACGATTGGAAGAGTTCTTTGATGTTATCGTGATAGATGCTCCCTGTAGTGGTGAAGGATTGTTTAGAAAAGATAAACTAGCAATTAACGAATGGAGTACAGATAATGTAGAACGATGTGTTATACGTCAGGAAACAATTATTAGAGAAATATTACCATCCTTAAAACCTGGTGGACATATCATTTATAGTACCTGCACTTTCGAAGCTTGTGAAAATGATTTACAGATAGAAAAGGCGATTGCTAAATATGATTTGGAACTAATTGATTTATCAACTATCGGATTCAATAGCACTGCAACGAAATTCGGAATACAATGTTATCCTCATAAAGTGAAAGGAGAAGGATTTTATATTTCTGCACTAAGAAAAAAGGGAGTATCAGAAGAATCACATACGTCAAAAAATTCTCTTAAACCAAGTGTTGCATATTCAGAATACATAGAAGAGTATTTAGAAAGTCCCGAATATTTTCAACCTTATTTAGTAAATGAAAATTTATATGCCATACCCAAGCCTGCTATTAAAGATTATAATTTAATAGCAACATCATTGTATATTCGGCAGGCCGGAGTTTGCATTGGAACATTAAAAGGAAAAGATTTAATACCTGCACATGACCTTGCATTAAGTTTATATTTAAGAAATGATTTGCACTCATTAACACTCAACGAAGATGATGCAATTCGATTTTTAAAATGTGATAGTATTCCAACATCCTCTTTTCAACCTGGATGGTATACAGCAAACTTCGAATCTTCACCCATGGGATGGGTAAAAGTTTTGAGCAGTAGAGTCAACAATTATTTTCCTCGTAATTTGAGAATCTTAAAAGATTCTGCTAATTTGTAATTTTCAGCTTATGAAATGGTCGGTTGAGGATGCGTATCGAACATTAAAAAAAGATACGATTTTAAAAAATATTATCAAAGCAACTGGAAAATTAGAACCTGTAGCCTCAAAAGATTTATATTCTTCCTTGCTTACTTCTATTGTTAGTCAACAATTATCCGTTAAAGCAGCTGACACTATTTGGTCGAGATTTATATTACTTTTCCCTGATAAAATTCCACATGCAGAATTACTTTTAGAAATTCAGGATGATAAATTACGAGCAGTAGGTTTATCGTATCAGAAAGCTGGATACCTGAAAAATATTGCATCTTTCTCTAAGGATAAAATGCTAATCTATAAAAGTCTTTATAGAAAGAGTAATGATGATTTAATTGAATACCTCACCGAAATAAAAGGTGTAGGACGTTGGACAGCAGAAATGATTTTAATGTTTAGTTTAAATCGTGCTGATGTTTTTCCTGTTGATGATTTGGTTATTCAAAATGCTTTAAAGAAGCATTATCATCTTACTTCAAAGGGCAAAGAACTTCATAAAGAAATGAATGAAATTGCAGTTAAATGGCAACCTTATCGCAGTTTAGCATGCCGTCATTTGTGGAAATTTAAAGATGACATTTCATTATAATTTTAAAATTTTTTTAAGGAAATGAATTAAAATGTTTCATGATTTTTTTACCAAAATTATATTTCGAACAGCTTGAAACTTTTAATCTTATATAAGCACTAACAGTATAACAAGGATGAATGCCTAACCAAGTTCATTAATCCAATTCTAAACTTCTAATTCAATTACACAGTAGATCTGCTATGACCTGCATGAAACTTCCATGCTTTTTTTCAAAAATTATTGAACGCCCAAAATTCCCTGTATGAAATCGTTAGCGCTAAAAAAATTATTAATTCTGGGAATATTTTTATTTATCTCACAAATCTCTCAAGGATCAGTAATTATTGATTCTGTAAAGACCACTAATAGTAGTTGTACCAACAATGGAAGTGCGATACTATATGCAAGAAGTAATCCTGTTTCTACATTACTATATGCCATAGTTGCTGGGGCGATTATATCACCACTACAAAACAGTACAACATTTTCATCTTTATTTCCTGGCACTTATAAAGTAAGAGCATATACATCTAACTTTGATAGTACAGAAGTAAATTTTACTATTACGGGAAATTATCAGCTTCCAAATTTTACCTTGTATGGAATTGATCCAACTTGTCCTGGATTTAATGATGGTACCATTCAGGTAATAATGGATTCTTCAAAGGGGTTGCAACCATATCTCTACAGCATGACCTCACCCTCTGCAGTAGCTTCCAATCCTTCAAATTACTTCCAAAATTTAAATTCAAACACTTATTTAATTCGTGTTACTGATGCTTGTGGAAATTATCAAACGCGAACTGAAATATTAACTGCTTATGGAACAGGTTTAACTGTTTATGGTCAACAACTTTATCCTAGCCTAACCAAAATTGGTTGTGATACATTTGAACTATCACAATTTATTTATTTATACAATGAAAAAGCCAATTTACCATTAACGTTAACTACTAACACCCCAAATGGTACCACAGTGACTACTCAGTACCCCATAGTAATTGATTCATTAAGTTATAATCCTGGATATTACAAAATTGTTGACACCATCCCAAATGTTACTTATGGAGATTACCTAAACTTCAACATAAGCGATGTATGTGGGGCTTACGCGTATAGTGTACTTAATCAAATACCGCCTTTCTTATTTGATGTAACCTTTAGTGCTACCGTGACTAATTGTACTGAATCTTACACAGCAGGGATTCAGTTAGAACAATGGCCCAATTATCCTTACTATAATACGTCTCCCTTAAACCCATTTTCATATACACTTCGAGACCTTAATTCAAATACTATTGTTGATTCTAATGCTTCTACACACTGGTATTTGATTAACATTTCACAACAACAATTTAGTGGAAGTTATGAACTTATGGTTACTGATATTTGTGGTGATTCATGGTCTCATCAGATTTCATGGCCGACTGTTGGAAGTCCAACGATTAAACTTTATACATCCATTGGATGCAATGATTCTACAGCACAATTAATTATTGAACATCATAACTTTAAAGGTGGCGTTAAAATTACATTTCTTACCGGGCCAAGTATTGTAGAAAGTACGAAACCAAAATATACTTATAGAGACACCATTATTTATCCCAAAGTAATTTATGGAGGTTTACCAAATTGGATTTACATTCAAGCTTTACCTGTAGGATATTATACATTTGAAATAAGCGATTCATGTGGAAATGTTATATCTGGAAATATAACTATTGATTCAACTATGGTATCCAATTACCTTTATACTTATGATGTTAAACCAAGTTGTTTGAATAACAATACACTTTACTACAATTTATTACTGGGAAATTCGCAAGGTAGTTATTACACAATATATAATTTGGATAGTAATAAAATAGTAAAACCTAGCAGCTATAATTATGGACTAGATTCCATTTCTACGCTTAATATCGGTAACTATTTAATGGTTATTGATTATGGATACTCCTACTATGACGGAAGTATAAAAGCAAGTGGAAGCAGTTGTTGGACAGTCTATGATACTATTTCCATAACGCCTTACATCAATAATTCATTCATTACAAATAATACAATTTTATGCAATGGAACAAATTACGTAGAATTAATTACTGATTCTACCAGAGGTGTACCTCCTTACAAATTTGAAATTATTAGTGGCCCTCAAACATTTGCACAACAAGATAGTGGGATTTTTCAAATAAATATTTTTGGCAACTATTTATTAAGTCTTGAAGATGTTTGTGGCAATAATTATACACAACAAATTACAGTTAGCTCAGATTCCTTTCCTCCCATTTTAAAAGATGGTTTTATATGTTCCGGACAATATGTTGTTTTATCTGCAGTATCCTCTCCTCATTTTAATTATAACTGGCAATTCCCAAATGGAACAATTGTAGCTGGAGATAGTATTATTTTCAATCCATTTATGCCATCAGATACTGGAAATTATAATATTACAAAAATTGTAAATGTTAACGGTTGTAATGATACTTTGCATTCCGTTTACCATCTTGGTTTGAATGATAGCATTCCACAATTACGTTCAATTTGTCAAGGAGATACCATCCTGGTTGGCAATAGTATTTATACGCTTCCTGGTGTATATTATGATACATTGTCAACTACCTTTGGATGTGATAGCGTAATTGTAACCACAATAAAATACAATTTAATACTTACTGATACCTTATCTCTTTCAATTTGCTCGGGAGATAGCGTACTAGTTGGAAATCATAGTTACCATTTACCAGGAATTTATTCGGATACTTTAACAACAAATGGTAATTGCAAAAAAATTAGTATTACAAATTTAACTTTTAATAATTCACTCGATAGTACCAATGCTTTTATATGTTTAGGCGACTCCATAACTTTAGGTGGTATTTCTTATTCACAAGCGGGAATATATCGCGATACTTTAGTTTCGTCACTAGGATGTGACAGTATAGTTGTAACATCAATAACTATTAATCCCCTAACTGTTGATTCAAATTCAATCTTTATATGCTTTGGAGATAGTATTACAATTGGAAACAACGTTTACTACGCACAAGGTAATTATACAGATACTTTACAAACTGCAGGTGGCTGTAAGAAAATAAATTATACCGTTCTAACAGTTTATCATTTCATCGATAGTATTAGCACTTCCATTTGTAATGGCGATTCCATTTTAATTGGCAATACCCATTATACTACTCCTGGCATTTACAATGATACTTTAATTTCATCACAAGGTTGTGATAGTATCATCATAGCAACAATTACACTTACAAATTTTGTAATTGATACGAATACAATTTCTATTTGTAAGGGAGATAGTGTAACTATAGGTGCTAATGTGTATACTTTAACAGGCACTTACACAGATACTTTGCCAGTTTCAGGCGGATGCAAGAAAATTATAATTACAAATTTATCAGTAAATCATAGTGTTGATAGTATAAGTGCGGCCATTTGTTTAGGTGATTCGATTACCATTGGAAACAACACGTATAGTATTTCAGGAACTTACAATGATACATTAGTTTCATCCTTAGGATGTGATAGTATTCTAGTTGCGACAATTACAATTAACAAATTACCAATCGACTCAAATAGTATATCCATTTGTCATGGCGACAGTTTAAATATCGGATTCAATACGTATACAGTAACCGGAAATTATATTGATACGATCAATGTTATCGGAGGCTGCAAAAAAATTATGTTTACTAACCTTACTGTCAACCTCATTACCGATAGTGTTTTAGCAATAATTTGCCAAGGTGATTCAATCTCCATTGGAAATAATATTTATTTTCAACCCGGAGTTTATAATGACACCTTAATTACTTCGAATGGTTGTGATAGTTTAGTTGTAACCTCGTTATCATTTACTAATTTACTTATTGATTCCAATCATGTGAAAATTTGCAGCAATGACAGTGTGGTTATTGGTTCATCGGTTTATTTTCTATCAGGAATCTATACAGATACCATTTCCATTTCAGGAAATTGCAAAAAAATAATTGTTACTGATATTCAAGTAAAACATATTGTTGATAGTGTTCAAGCACAGATTTGTACTGGAGATTCTATAAATATTGGAAATGTGTTTTATAGTCAACCAGGAATTTTTGTAAACAATCTAATTTCTGCAAACGGTTGCGACAGTACAATTGTTTTAACATTAACGCAAACAATTTCAGGTCTATCAAATTCGTCTGTCACCATTTGCGAAGGTGATAGTATTATTTTTGGGAATAATCATTTAAAACAATCAGGGATATATTCAATAAAAATTCCTACTTCAGGTTGCGATAGTACTGTAATTTTGGATCTAACAATTGAACCTAAACCGAATGCATCAATCTATGTTACTTCAGATACAATTCAAGCAGGTGTTAGTATTCCATTAATAAGCACAAATACAAATGCGACGGGATATTTATGGTATGGAAACGCCTACTTTACTGACCCAAATCTTCCCAATACTAATGCAATATTAAATAATGCTGCATGGATTTATTTAACTGTTACGAATAGTAATAATTGTAGTAATACGGATTCACTCTTTATGAGAATGGAAAATAACGACGGAGATAATTGTGAAGATGCCTATTTGTTTATTCCTAATACCTTCACGCCAAATCAAGATGGAATAAATGATACTTACAAAATAATATCATTAAATATAAATGTTAAAAGCTTCCTTATTTTTAACCGATGGGGAGCAAAAGTATTTGAAGCTTCAACTTATAATGATTCCTGGAATGGAAAATTTACAAATGAAGATTGTCCGGAAGGCGTTTATTATTTCTTAATACACTATGACAGCTGCGCTGACAAAAGTAATCGCTCCAAACATGGATCTATTACGTTATTAAGATGATGGAATAAATCAATCTCAAATAGGTGTTACTCCTTCAATTTTGATTTTCTTGTTTCAAAATACTATTGAATCTCCGTTGATTCTAATTACCTGGTTTTTATATGGTAAGTCAAATGCCTCTTTCCAGTAAAAACCTACAGTTTTTACTGGAATAGTTATTTATTAATTATATTTTTGCAGCAATAATTCTAATGAGATAGGTAGCAATAAAATTCTGCTTTCTATCATTTGAAAATACAACATCATGCAAATAGGACCAAACAAGGTAGTGTCAGTAACCTACCGACTACAGAGTAGCCAACCTGGCGCTGAACCAGTTTTCGTTGAAGAAACTGGTAATGAAAATCCCTTAACCTTCCTTTTTGGCTCTGGCCAGCTAATTCCTGAATTTGAACGCAATTTAGAAGGATTAACTATAGGAAAAGAATTTGAATTTAAAATTGATTCTGAAAATGCTTATGGAAATATGGATGAAGAAGCTTTAGTAAAAGTTTCGACCGATATGTTTAAAGTAGAAGGTGTTTTAGATGTAGAAATTTTAAGAGAAGGAAATACAGTTCCGTTGCTTGATCGCGATGGCAACCAATTAGTAGCAAAAATTGTTTCCTTTTCTGATGAAGAAGTAATGTTAGATTTCAATCATCCTTTAGCTGGACAAAACCTGCATTTCGCAGGGGCAGTGGTAGAAGTTCGCGAAGCTACTGCACAAGAACTGGAGCACGGTCATGCACATGATGGGGTGCACGATCATTAATTAAATATAAAACCCTGAAGTACGATTAATATCAGACTTCAGGGTTTTTCATTTCTGATAATTTACATACAAGATTGAAATTATTTTTTCGCTTAAACTTTTGCTAAATATTATTCAGTAAAAATTTATTAGAATCTTTTATAGCTTTAAAACCACCTTTCACATCAATTAAATTATCATATCCTCGCGCTCTTAAAACAGATGTAAAAACCATAGAACGATAACCTCCTTGACAATGAATATAAACAGGTTCATCTTTCGTAATCTTTAACATGCTATCATTAATAAAATCTAACGGAGCATTTACTACTTCTGAAATATGTTCTGTATTGTATTCACTCTGTTTTCTTACATCAACAATTTTTATTTTAGCATTTGCATTTTTTATAGTCGCTAATTCATCAGCAGTGATTGATTGAATACTATCCATTTCTTTTCCTGCATTTCTCCAAGCCTCAAAACCACCTTTTAAATATCCTAACGAATAATCGTAACCAACGCGTGCAAGTCGAGTAACTACTTCCTCTTCTCGACCTTCATCTGTTATCAATAAAATTTGTTGTTTAATATCAGGAATTAATGCGCCAACCCAGGGAGCGAAAGATCCATCAATACCAATAAAAATAGAATTAGGAATAAAACCCTTTGCAAAAATTTGTGCATCTCTCGTATCTAAAAGTAATGCACCCGTTTCATTAGCTGTTGCCTCAAAAGTATCTGGACTTAACGCTTGCGTACCACGTTTTATCACCTCATGTATGCTATCATAACCTTGCTTATTCAACATCACATTAAGAGGGAAATAGGCAGGTGGTGGCAACAATCCATCCGTAACTTCATTAATGAAATCTTGTTTCGTCATATCTGCACGCAATGCATAATTTGTTTGCTTTTGACTGCCTAACGTATCGAGCGTTTCTTTACTCATATTTTTCCCGCAAGCCGAACCAGCACCATGCGCAGGATAGATGGTGATACTATTTTCCAAGGGCATAATTTTATTACGTAATGAATCAAAAAGATGGCCCGCTAAATCACCAATCGTTAAATGCGATTTCTGTGCTAAATCAGGTCTGCCAACATCGCCAATAAATAATGTATCACCTGTAAAAAGTGCAACATCATTTCCATTTTCATCTTGCAAAAGATAACAGGTTGACTCCATTGTATGTCCTGGAGTATGTAACACTTTGAAAGTTAATTTACCGACTTTAAATTCTTCTTCATCTTTCGCAATTACAGCTTCAAAATCAGGATTTGCTAATGGACCATAAATAATTTTAGCACCTGTTGCTTTCGCAAGATCAATATGCCCAGAAACAAAATCAGCGTGAAAATGTGTTTCGAAAACGTATTTTATTTTTGAATTATCTTTTTTCGCACGATCGATATACGGTTGAATCTCACGTAAAGGATCTATCACTACAGCTTCGCCTTCCGACTGAATATAATAAGCACCTTGAGCGAGACAACCTGTGTAAATTTGTTCTATTTTCATGAACTATTATTTTAATAACTATTAACTAAATTAAATTATTTTTTTTCGATTTTCAAATCATTATTGACACACTCATCTTATTTAATTATCCAAAAAAATCGTAGCATTTACTTGAAAAAAAGTTCTCTTAGGATAATGTAACATCCTGTTGCCAAGACGAACCATCCAAAGCCCTTTTTTAAATGATCACCATGTATTTTATGATGTAGTTGATGACCTATAACAATACCTCCAACTGCAATGGATGAAATAGTTAATAAGAGGATCCAATTCATTTCATAATGACCAATATCGCCGATAAATCCAAAGAACGTATTGGAAGCGATGATTAGTAAGGACGTTCCAATCGCTTTTTTCATTTCAAGTCCACTTAAAAAAACCAGAGCTGGAATTATCAAAAATCCACCACCAGCTCCTGCAAAACCCGTTAAGGTGCCAACCGCCAGGCCATCTAATAACAGAACGGGGTAATTAATTTTTGATTTATCAACTTTTACCCTCGACAAAAAACCATAACCACGAATCATCGAAATAGAGGCCGAAACCATCAATAATGCGAATAAAAGCAGCAGAAATATCGATTTAGTAAGTTCAAAACTTCCTATGGTGAAGATAGATTTTGGGATGGAAGGAACAAGAAATTTTCGTGTCAGATAGACCGCAATAATGGAAGGAGTTCCGAAAACAATCGCTGTTCGAACATCCACTAAACCATCTCTGAATTTTTGAATAGCACCCGCTGCACTCGTAGTCCCAACGATAAAAAGCGAATACGAAGTTGCTAAAACTGGCTCGATGTGAAATAGATACACTAAAATAGGAACCGTCAAAATGGAGCCACCACCACCTATAAGGCCCAAAGAAATCCCTATAAATGCTGAGAATATATACCCGAATAAATGCGACATGCCCATTTTTGTGGCTGCAAAGATGCGATTATCCTTCCACAATTTAATACTAGTGACGATTGAACAATTTATTGAAAATGAACTTCCATACTTTTATATTGTTTTACACAAGAAAAAGGAATGAAATGTCGTTCTAATGCGAATTAGTTTTACACAAATAAGTGTTGATTAAGAAGAGAAACAAGAGGTAAAACATAAGAGTTGTTCGATAACTTTACTCTTTAATACAATCGCGAAGGAATGGCCGGCAAAGGAAATAGATTTAAAGAACCTCAGGAAGTTGATTCCGACATCTTAGACGAGGTAGCAGAGGCGAAACCGGAGAAGAAAATCCGTCAACGTAAAGAAAAAGCAGCACCAGTTGCATCAAAAAATAAAAGTGAATCATCATTTGTTGGTGCGCTTAAAGATGAACGTACACACAAAATTTCAGGATTATTTCTGATTCTTATTTCTGTGTTCTTGCTGATAGCTTTCATCTCCTATTTTGTAACATGGAAAAATGATCAAAGTTTAGTGAGTGGATCCTGGTTTGATCTAATGCGCTATTCGGATAAAAAAGTGGATAACTGGCTCGGAAAATTAGGAGCCATAGCATCGCATCAATTTATTCATACTTGGTTTGGAATTGCATCATTTGTATTTGTATTAATTTCTTTCCTTACAGGATTTCGCATTCTCTTTAAGGTAGATTTAATGCCGATGAGAAAAGTAATTCTTTACTCGGTTTTCAGTTTATTATTCTTCCCTCCTGCGCTTGCATTTTGCGTTAATCAACATCCCGATTTATTGTTTTTAGGAGGTGGAATTGGTTACCTCGAAAACATGTGGCTAACACTTTCGCTTGGGACTGCAGGCACTGGATTTTTTCTTGCCTTCACAGGATTATCATTTGCTGTAGCATTATTTAATTTCGCATTTAAATTACCTAATCGTAAGCATAAGATAAATAAAGTAGAAGATACTTTATCTGCAATTCCACCCGTGGCTGCTTTTGGAAATCGTTTTAGTGATGATGATAATGAAGACAGTATTCCTGAATTCGATTTGCCTCTCGAAAATTCTTACGTGCATCGTGATGAGATCGATCCAGAATTTGTTCCAACGTTAATTGCAAAAGGTCTAGATCCAGAATTTGATTTGCCGCTCGATGATTTAAAATTGGAATTGAAAGAAGAATCATCAAACGGACTTTCATTGGAAGTTGCGCCTGTTGCAGAGCAAACAGCGGCGGATATCGCTGCCAACTTAGTGAACTCCGAAGACATCAATCTTGTGGAGCAGTTAGGCGAGTACGATCCAAAATTAGATTTAAGTAGTTATCAATATCCAACTATCGATTTACTCCAGAATTATCAGAGTAATCGTTCTGCTATGACGCGCGATGAATTGATGGCTGAATTGGAAGCGAATAAACGTCGTATCATTGAAACGCTTGGTCATTATGATATTGAAATCGACAAAATAAAAGCAACTGTTGGACCAACAGTAACATTGTTTGAAATAGTACCAAAGGCTGGTGTACGTATTTCCAAAATTAAAAATTTAGAAGATGATATCGCATTAAGTTTAGCTGCGCTCGGCATTCGTATCATCGCGCCAATTCCTGGTAAAGGAACCATCGGAATTGAAGTGCCCAATCAACATCCGGATATCGTTGCAATGCGTGCTGTAATTGGTTCTGAGAAGTTCCAAAATACGGATATGGATTTACCAATAGGTTTAGGTAAAACCATTTCGAATGAAATCTTTATCGCTGATCTAGCGAAGATGCCTCACTTATTGATGGCTGGTGCAACAGGTCAAGGGAAATCCGTTGGATTAAATGCCATATTAGTTTCGTTACTTTATAAAAAACATCCGGCTCAAGTAAAATTTATTTTAGTGGATCCAAAAAAAGTAGAGTTAACACTTTTTAAAACAATCGAACGACATTTTTTAGCGAAGCTTCCCGGTGATGAAGATGCTATTATTACTGACACCAAAAAAGTGGTACATACGCTCAACTCTTTATGTATTGAGATGGATAATCGCTACGAATTATTGAAGAATGCACAAGTACGAAATATCAAAGAGTACAACGTAAAATTTGTTGCACGAAAGTTAAATCCGAATAATGGTCATCGCTTTTTACCTTACATCGTTTTGGTTGTTGATGAGTTTGCTGATTTAATTATGACAGCAGGAAAAGAAATTGAAACACCGATTGCTCGTCTTGCGCAATTAGCTCGCGCAATTGGAATTCATTTGATCATTGCTACACAACGTCCTTCGGTAAATATTATTACAGGAACAATTAAAGCAAATTTCCCTGCACGTTTAGCATTCCGTGTTACATCCAAAATTGATTCCCGCACTATTTTAGATACCGGTGGTGCCGATCAGTTGATTGGTCGTGGGGACATGCTTTTAAGTACGGGTGCTGAATTAATACGCATTCAATGTGCATTTGTTGACACACCAGAGGTGGAAGCAATTACCGAGTTTATTGGGAGCCAACGTGCCTATTCAAGCGCTTATCAGTTACCCGAATATATTCCTGAAGGTGAGTCATCCTCTGCAGGAACGGATATGAGCGCTGATGATTTAGATCCTCTTTTTGATGAGGCTGCGCACATGGTAGTTCAGTTTCAACAGGGCTCGGCTTCACTCTTACAACGCAGATTGAAATTGGGATACAACAGAGCAGGTAGATTAGTAGATCAGTTGGAAGCTGCTGGAATCATCGGACCCTTTGAAGGAAGTAAGGCTCGTGAAGTACGTTGTAAAGATTTAGCAGGTTTGGAACAGTTATTGAAAACGATGAAATCACATTCAGGAGTTTAACTCTGGATTTCTTATCCTTGTATTTCTTAATATTGCCTCATGACACGATTGCTTCAAACAGCCATAGCGCTACTTCTATTCACTAGTCAAATACTTGCACAAACAGATCCTAAGGCTCAGGAAATTTTAAAGGGTGTTTCTGCAAAATACCGTTCATACAAATCGCTTAGCGCGGATTTCAAATTAGTGATTGCCGATCAAAAGACAAAGAAGTCGGAGAATCAATCAGGTTCAATCACCATTAAAGGATCGCAATTTAATTTAGCGATGAAAGACCAAACAGTGATGAGTGATGGAAAAAATTCGTGGACGTATTTAAAAGAATCGAATGAAGTACAAATAAGTGAAGCGAAGACTGATGCGAATGCCATTACTCCTACAACGATTTTTACGATGTATGAGAAAGGTTTTAAATCAAAATTTATTGCAGAAAAAAAGTCGGGAGCAAAAACAATTCAGTTGATTCAGCTTGTTCCTGATGATGCAAAAAAAGCTTTTTTTAAGATTGAGTTAAGCATTGATAAGAAAGATAAATACGTTACGGAAGCAAAAGTTTTTAATAAGGATGGTAACATCATCACCTACTCTATTGCTAAATTTAATCCTAATGTAGTTGTTACCGATGACCTTTTCACATTCAACAAATCAAAATATCCCGGTGTAGAAGTTGTTGACCTAAGGTAATAAATTAAAAATTACGAATTACGAATTACTTTCGGATAGCTATTGGGATACGAATTGCAAAAAAACGAATTCAAACGTAGCAAGCTAAATCCTGTTAATCAAAAAAATCT